>CAXNFJ010000177.1:0-5208 GCA_964201165.1 Desulfomicrobium sp. | reverse complement strand
AAGGCCAGGGCCGAGAACTGCACCGGGGCGTCCACGCTCATGTGCAGGGTGTCGAGGGGCTCTTCGTGGTCGTAGGTCAGGAATTTGTAGAATTCCGTGTACTGCTCAGGGGTGATCGAAAACTTGTTCTCGCGCCACAGGGCCTGCACCGTGTTGGCTTTTTCGCCCTGGACCAGGATAGGGAAGGAGATGAAATTGGAGTGCTTCTTGATGATGGACTTGATGCGGTTCGGCTCCGCGAACTCTTTTCCCTCTTCCTTCAGGTGCACGGTCAGGGTCGTGCCCCGGGGCATGTCCTCGTCCAGTTCAGCCACTGTGTAGGTGCCCATCCCGTCGGAACTCCATTCCACGCCCTTGGCTTCGGGGCGGAAGGACCGGGTGCGGATGGAGACCTTGTCGGCGACCATGAAGACCGAGTAAAAGCCTACGCCGAAGCGGCCGATGATATTGGAGGAGTTGGCCTGGTCGGCCATGGCCTGACGGATGAACTCGGCGGACCCGGAATGGGCGATGGTGCCGATGTTCTCGACCAGTTCGTCCAGGGTCATGCCGATGCCGGTGTCGGCGATGACGAGCTGGCGGTTCTCTTCGGCGGCGGTGATGGAGATTTGCAACTCCAGGTCCGGACTTACGATTTCGGCGGACCGGCTTTGCTCGAAGCGCAGCTTGTCCAGGGCGTCGGATGCATTGGACACAAGCTCCCGCAGAAAGATTTCCCTGCTCGTGTACAGAGAATGGGTAATGATATCGAGGAGTTGTTTAATTTCTGTTTTAAATTCAAACTGTTGTGCCTGGGACATAAATGCTCCTTGGTTGCGAAATTTTGTTTGCACCAAATAAATGGCCTGTCTCCATTGTCAAGGTCTGCGCCCGAAACAAGATTTATGCTTGACCGGGACGGGGGCCTTGGGTAGAGAGTTTCCCCTGTCGGATGGTGGGTGTAGCTCAGTAGGCAGAGCACCTGGTTGTGGCCCAGGATGTCGCGCGTTCAAGCCGCGTCACTCACCCCATCGATCATACGGGACAGTTCGTCTGTCCCTTTTTTTTCTCTCTTGTGGTGGGTGTAGCTCAGTAGGCAGAGCACCTGGTTGTGGCCCAGGATGTCGCGCGTTCAAGCCGCGTCACTCACCCCATTTGACACCCCAGCAGAACCGGATAAGAACTGGTTCTGCTTTTTTTTTGGAGGTGGCATGACTGCATATACCGGAATCAACCACCTGGCGATGGTTACGTCGGACATGGAAAAGACTGTTCATTTCTGGCGCGACCTGCTCGGCATGCGGCTGGTCGTGGGCCTTGGCCATCCCGGATACCGCCATTATTTTTTTGAGATCACGAATACGGACAGCATCGCCTTCTTCGAATGGCCCCACGTTCAGCCCATTGAGGAAAAGGATCACGGCGCGCCGGTGCGTGGCCCTTTGGCGTTCGATCATCTTTCCTTTGGCGTGGAAAAGGCCGAGGAACTCTGGGAACTCAAGGATCGCCTGGAGGTCAATGGCTTCTGGGTCTCGGAAATCGTCGACCATGGGTTCATCCTTTCCCTCTATTCTTTTGATCCCAATAATATTCCCATTGAATTCAGCTATCCCGTACCCGAGTTCGATGTGCACACGCATCCCATCATGATTGATTCCCATCCGACTCCGGGTGCCTTGGAAGGAAGCGAGCCACGCTCGGACAGGTGGGAGCGTATCTCTTCCCCGACGACCGATCGCACAGTCTATCCCGGCGAGGCCGAATCCGTCCGCGCCGCGTTCGCCAAAAATAAATCATAAGCCGTGGGTTGAGCCGGCGGCATATCCGAGGAGAATATGGACAAACTTGTCATTGAAGGCGGCGTTCCGCTCAAAGGGCGCATCACGGTCAGCGGTTCCAAGAACGCGGCCCTGCCCATTCTGCTGGCCTCCATCCTGGTGGATGGCGAGGTGCGGCTGTCCAACGTACCCGATCTGCGCGACATCGCGACCACGCTCAAACTGCTGGAGCTGCTCGGATGCCGGGCGGAGTACAATGCCGGCGAAGTGCTGCTGCATTCCTGCGACTTGAAGCCCGAAGCCCCCTATGATCTGGTCCGGACCATGCGCGCCTCCGTCCTGTGTCTGGGACCCCTCCTGGCCCGGCTGGGCAGGGCGAAGGTGGCCTTGCCCGGAGGATGCGCCATCGGGGCGCGGCCCGTGGACATGCATTTGAAGGGGCTGGAGCAGATGGGCGCGGTCTTTGAACTGGAGAGCGGCGACATCATCGGCACCTGCGACCGACTGCGCGGCGCCCATATTCAGCTCGATTTTCCCACCGTGGGCGGCACCGAGCACCTGATCATGGCCGCGACCCTGGCCGAAGGGGAAACGGTGCTGGAAAACGCGGCCCGCGAGCCCGAAATCCAGGATCTGGCCGAATTCCTGAACAGCTGCGGGGCGCGCATCACCGGGCACGGCACCAGCGTCGTGCGCATCCAGGGCGTCGAATCCCTGCACGGCTGTTCCTACCGGATCATGCCCGACCGCATCGAGGCTGGCACCTATCTGGTGGCGGCGGGCATCACCAAGGGCGAACTCACCTTGCAGGATTGCCCGGTGGACGCGCTCGAAGCGGTCATCTCCAAACTGCGCGAGATGGGCATGGTCATCGAGGGCGACCGCGACAGCTTGACCGCCTCGGTGGACGGCCCCCTGAACTGCGTCGACCTCTCCACCCGGCCCTATCCCGGCTTTCCGACAGATATGCAGGCCCAGATCATGGCGCTCATGTGCGTGAGCCGTGGCGCCGGCGTGATCACCGAGGGCATCTTCGAGAACAGGTTCATGCACGTTCAGGAGCTTGCCCGCCTCGGCGCGCATATCACCCTGTCCGGTCAGAGCGCCATGGTGCGCGGCGTAGACGCCCTGAAAGGCGCCACGGTCATGGCCTCGGACCTCCGGGCCAGCGCCTGCCTCGTCCTGGCCGGGCTGGCAGCTTCGGGCAGGACCGACGTGCGCCGCATCTATCATCTGGATCGCGGGTATGAGCAGATGGAAGTCAAACTGGGGGCGGTCGGTGCCAAGATCCGACGCAAAAAGGAATAAATCCGACTGCACGGACCATCGCGGCCTTAGGAAATCACGCGCTCGAAATTGAAAAACCCTCATCATGGTTCATGATGAGGGATACACCCGGCTTGGCCGGGCTTTGGCCTACTTCTCAAACGCCTTGATCAGGTACGACATGCCGATGATCGCGGTACCCTGGGCGCACGCGTCGAGGATGTCGCTGTCCTTCCAGCCCAGTCCGCGCAGAGTCTCGATGTCCTTTTCGTGCACGGCTTCCTTGGCCAGAACTTTGCGCACCACATGCAGCAGGGCGTTTTCGGCGTCGGAAAAGACGTCAACGGGCACGCCTTTGGAAAGGTTGTCCATATCCTGAACGCTGAGACCGCTTTTGGTCAGCCAGGTCCGGTTCAGGATCAGGCAGTGCTCGAAGCAGACCTGGCTTGCGGCCAGAAAGCGGATCGCCGCCAGCATGGGAAAGTTCAAGCGCTCATGGCCCATGAAGTATCTGATTTGCTCGAACTGCAGACCAAGCATTTCAGGACTCGCGCTCAAGAGCTGCAGAGGCGCGGGGACTTCCGTGCGCCCCAGGAAATGGGCGTAAATCTCAGCCACGCCGTCCTTGGCCTGTCCGGGTTTTTGATAATCCAGAATGAACATGGGGTACCTCAGTAATAGACCGGTCGTCTAGTTGGGGGTTGAAAAAAAGATGCCGGGCGGCATCCGTTTCAAGCCAGAAGGACTTGAAACACCATCGTCTGAAAATTGTCCAAGGGTTCCGGTCCGGCCGCCGCCTTCATGCGCAGGAGCGCTCCTTGCCAGGCCGAAATGATGAATCGGGCCGTGGCCTCAGGTTCCAGTCCGCTCGCCAGTTCACCGCGCTCCGACGCCTGTTTCAGAAGGATGGTCACGGCCTTGATCAGGTTTTCCAGGCTCTCATGCAGTTTTTCGCGGAATGCGGGGTTCACGTCGCCCATTTCCTGGGTCAAGTTGCCCAGCGGGCAGCCCTTGATGAATCCTTCGCGCGCGAAATTGTCCCGAAACCAAAGGAAAAATCGGGCCAGCCGCTCCAGAGGTGCCTGACTTTCGTCCCGCAGAATGGGTCCGGCCTGATTCGCGAGCACGGTGCGATAATGGTCGATGAGGGCAAGTCCGAATTCTTCCTTGCTCTTGAAATAGAAGTAAAACGAACCCTTGGGTACTCCCGCCTCGGAGAGAATCTCCTGCAAGCCTGTGGCCGTGTAGCCCTTGTGGTGAACGATGCGGCCTCCGACGTCGAGGATGTGTTCGCGGGTGGTGTTTGTCATGGCGCTTAAAATAGACCGGTCGTCTATAGTCTGTCAACAGGTGGTGATCGAAAATTCATGGCAGGCTGATTTGAACTTGGATGGGTGCCGGCGATCCGTCTGAGTTGACCTATTTCGGCGTCGCATCGGGGATGACGGTGTGCGCAAAATTTTCGAAGTCTCCGTGACCCTCCATGGTGACAAGGCCAAGGAAGAGGAAGTGGTCGTGGACGCCACCGTGCAAGAAAAGAACATCACCTTGCCCACGGACACCAAGCTTCCGACCAAAATCGTGACGCGTTGCCGTATCATGGCCAAACTGGAAGGCGCAAACTGCGGCGCAGCTACCAGCGTGAAATCAAAAAGCTGCTGCGGATCATTCGTTTCAAGTCAAAAGGCCGCAAACGGGGTGAGGCCCTGCGAGCTATCAGGCGTTTGCGGACTATTGCCGGTGTCCTGATCCGTGAAATGAACCGAAAGCTTTTCCCCGGAAGCACTTGAGGTCCATCAGCAGTCTCTGGACCTCTATGGCCGAGTTCAGCGCCAGCAGCGTTCCGACACGGGCAAAATTTACAGCCTCCATAAACCAAGCGTATCCTGCATCAGCAAAGGCAAGGGCCACAAGAAATACGAGTTCGGGCCAAGGCATCCATGACCGTGACCAAGAGCAGTGGCATGATCCTGTCCCAAGACAACAGCACATTCGCTAAAGTATATCAGGTGGGCGCTATGAATCAAAACATATGGTCACAGAACAGTCACTGCTGACTCGCGATGTGATCGCTGATGCGGCTGAGGATATGAAGTCGACTCGCGCCATAAACGCACAATAAGGCAGTTGTCATAGACCAAACAAAAGCCTCCGGTCGAACTTCGACCGGAGGCTTTTGTTTGGT
>CAXNFJ010000176.1:0-5231 GCA_964201165.1 Desulfomicrobium sp. | reverse complement strand
GTGGCGAAGGGCTTGTCCACGACCTGGCGCAGCTGGTGGATGTGGCTGCGCAGGCTGTCGCTGTCCGGACAGTCATCTCCCCAGAGTTCCTTTTCCAGCACTTCGCGGCGGACCACTGCCGGGCTTTTCTGCATCAGGGCCGCCAGCAGTTTCAACCCGAAGGGATGGATTTTGAGCTGCTGACCTGCGCGCTGAACATGGAGAGTGTCCTGGTCGAAAAGCAGGTCGCCGACGCGCAGTTCACGTTTTCGGGCGCCCTGCGAGCGTCGCAGGACCGCTTGGATGCGAGCCAGCAGTTCGGACAGGGCGAATGGCTTGACGAGATAGTCGTCGGCTCCGGTGTCGAGCCCGCGGATACGGTCATCCAGCGTGTCCCGCGCGGTGAGCATGATGATGGGGATGTCGAGGCGGGCGTCCTCACGCAGGCGTTTACAGATCTGGTAGCCATCAATCCCCGGCAGCATGATGTCCAGCACGATCAGGTCGTAGGACTCCGTGACTGCAAGGTGCAGCCCGCTCAGCCCATCCTGGGCGCAGTCGACGGCGTATCCCTTGAGCTGGAGGTAATCGAGCACGTTGGCGAGAATGTCGGGGTTGTCTTCGACGATCAATATGTGCATAGGGAAAACTCGATCGGTTTCACGTTTTTTTCACGCTGCCATGACGAATGGTTCACACCAAAGGGGGTAGCCTTAAGGCACTTTCATCCATGGAGGAATGTCTATGCCCCTGTTACGCTCCGCCCAGCTTCGATATCTCGCCATCATCATTGCCGCTTGGCTGGGTGTCTTTTTTCTTACCCGGTGCGCTTTGCTCGCAAGTCACTTTGGCGATGTCAATGCCGGCCTTTTCACTGTGCCTGGCATCTTCGGCCTCGGTCTGCTGCATGATCTGAGCTTTTTGTGCTATGCCGCGCTGCCCCTGTCTTTGTATCTGATCCTTTGCCCCGCGACGCTCTGGCGGCAACGTTGGCACCGGAGCCTGCTGCACGGTCTGGTGGCCGTCAGCCTCTTTGTCATGTTGTACACCGCCGTGGCGGAGTGGCTATTTTGGGATGAATTCGGGGTGCGCTTCAATTTCATCGCCGTTGATTACCTTGTCTATTCAAAAGAGGTGATCAACAATATCCTTCAGTCGTATCCCGTCTATCCTCTCCTGGCGTTGCTGGTTGTCCTCTCGCTGGGGGGCGCTGTCCTGCTGCGCAAGGGAATTGATCTGGCTCTTGACGGGCCATTGCTGCCAAGACCCTGGCGCTGGATCTTTCTGTCCGGATACGCGGCGGCGGTTCTGCTTGTGACCGTCTTTGCGGGGCCGGATGTTTCCGTCAGCCGGGGCGGAAACACCGTGTACAGAGAGCTTGCCGGGAATGGCCCGTTTCAGTTTTTTGCGGCATTTCGGAACAATGAGCTCGACTACGAGCAATTCTATGCGACTTTGCCCGACAAGGAAATCGCGAACCTGCTCCGTCAGGAAGTGTCCGAGCCCAATGCCCTGTTCCTGGGTTCGGATCCTCTGGATATCCGGCGGACCATCGACAATCCCGGTCCATTTCGTCCGCTCAACGTCGTGGTGGTCACGATCGAGAGTCTGAGCGCGAAATATCTCGGCAGCTTCGGCGATTCCCGCAATTTGACACCCAACCTTGACCGGTTGCGGGCGGAGAGTCTGTTCTTCAGCAATTTCTACGCAACAGGAACGCGCACCGACCGCGGACTGGAAGCCATCACCCTGTCCGTGCCTCCGACTCCGGGACGTTCGATCGTCAAGCGCCTTGGCCGCGAGATCGGTTATGCCAGTCTCGGGCAGCAGCTCAGGGCCAAAGGATACGACAGCGTTTTTTTGTATGGTGGGCGCGGCTATTTCGACAACATGAACGCGTTCTTTGGCGGAAACGGCTACCGCATCGTCGATCAGACAAGCGTTCCCGAAGACGATATCTCCTTCAAGAACGCCTGGGGCATGTGTGACGAGGATCTTTATGTCCAGGCATTGAGGCAGGCGGATATCGATCATGCAGTGGGCAAGCCGTTTTTTCTGCATCTCATGACCACGTCCAATCACCGTCCTTTCACCTATCCCGAGGACCGTATCGATATCCCCTCCGGATACGGCCGCGAAGGAGCGGTCAAGTACACGGACTATGCCATAGGGCGGTTTTTGGCCAAGGCGCGGGAAAAAGCCTGGTTCCCGCAAACGGTCTTCGTGTTCGTGGCGGATCACACGGCCGGAAGCGCCGGCAAGGAAGATCTGCCAGTGGCTCAGTATCGCATCCCCTTGTTCATCTACGCTCCGCAGATTCTCAAAGCTCGCGTGGTGCCGGTGGTGGCCAGCCAAATCGACGTGGCCCCCACGTTGCTCGGGATCTTGAACATGGATTACACGTCGTCCTTTTTTGGCCGCAACGTGCTGCGCGAGGATACCGCTCCCGGACGGGCGCTGATAGGCAACTATCAGCATCTGGGGCTGTTTGACGGACAGGCGCTTGCGATCTTGAGTCCTCGCCAGGGTATCCGTCGACATGACGACGCCCTGGGCCTGAGTCATGAACTCGCCTCCGATGACGCCGATCTTCTGGTACGCCGCGATATCGCCTACTATCAGGGCGCGAGTCACGGGTTCGAGCATGGCCAGCTTCGTTGGCAGTCCATCGATCAGGAGCCCACGGTCACGCGGTGATCCGGGTTTGGCCTGTCGTCATGCGGTATCCGCGTCAAGCGTATTTCGAGCAGTGAGAGGTTGCTTCGTCATGTGATCCTTCGTGTCGCGTGGGTCTGGATCCCGAATGCTCACGGGCGCATTGTTGTTAACGTATCTTCAGGCAACTTTACCTGCCTCCGATTGTTTGAGGCCTGGGCATTGCTGCGTAGCACGCGGGGGGAAAATTTGGACCTGTCCGAATTTTTCTTTTGCCCCAGGAACCTCTGACAAAGGAGTCAGTCATGATCAGCGGTATAGGCACCTCCGGGTTTTCCCAGAGCATGTCGGCCCTGTGGAGCAGTTCGTCCCGATCGGACCCTGCCCAGATGGCCAAGGAACTTTTTTCCTCCACGGACGCGGACGGGAGCGGGGCTATCGACCAGGAGGAATTGTCCGCCGCCCTGGCGGCCAAGTCCCAGAACGGACAAGGCCCGGATGCCGCGGAGTTGTTCAGCACCTTGGACGCCGATGGGGACGGCCTCATCACCGAGGACGAGCACGAAACGGGGCTGGCGGACATGCACAAGGATCTGGCCCAGGCCAGCATGCTCACCTCCATGAGCATGAGCGAGAGCATGTCCAGCCTGGCCGAGCAGCTCTTCGCCGAGACCGATGCCGATGGCGACGGGAGCATCACGGCCGAGGAGCTGACGAGCGCGGTGGCGGCCAAGAATGAGGAAAGCGGCGGAACCGTCGATGCCGAAGAGCTTTTCGCGGCCCTGGATGCCGACGGAGACGGACTGATCACGTCCGCCGAACACAGCGCCGGCCTTGAATCCCTGCGGGACAACAACGCGGGTGAGGCCATGGGTGGAGGTCCGCCGCCTCCCCCGTCCGAGGAGGACGAGGAGGAAACATTCGACGCCGCCGACACGAACGAGGACGGCGTGATCGATGCGGCGGAATTGCGCGCTGCCGTGGAGGCGAAAAACGAGGCAACGGGTGCGGACGTCGACGCGGAAAAGGTCTTCTCAACGCTGGACGCCGATGGGGATGGCTCGATCACAACCTCCGAGCTCAGTCAAGGAATGGCGGCCATGAGCCGCGCAAGCGGCACGGGCAATCAACAGACGGGGCTTGCCCAGACCCTGCTGTCCTCGAAGTTTGAAGTGTACCGTCTCATGGGCTTGGACGCCCAGGCGTATTCGTCGGGCAGTGGTTTTTCCGCAACTGCATGAGCGTCACGAGGGCCGGTTTATCCGGCCCTCTGGCGGCTGTGATGTGCGGAATCCGGGCCTGATGGCTTAGGCGACCAGAGTCTCGGCGCCAGCATGGAAATATTTCCAGGCGACGTCGATCAGCTCCGCGCTCAGGTCCCGGCCGGATCTGTGTGCGTATCGTTCATGCAGGGGGGCGGCCATGCCGACGAAGGTGTTGACGATCTCGGGATCGAAATGCTTCCCTCGGCCGCGCATGAGGATGTCGAGGGCCGCCTCGCAGTTCAGGGCCTTCTTGTAGGGCCTGCGCGAGGTGAGGGCGTCGAAGACATCGGCCACGGCGAAGATACGCGCCGTGAGGGGGATGTCCTTTCCGCTCACTCCGCTTGGATAGCCCTTGCCGTCGAACCGTTCATGATGGCTCCCGACGACGTCCTTTGCGTCGTTCAGCCAGGTCGAGCGCGCGACCACGTCCAGACCGTGCCTGACGTGGGTCTTCATGATTTCAAATTCGTCCGCCGTGAGTTTGCCGGGTTTGAGCAGGATGCTGTCCCTGATGGCTATCTTGCCGACATCGTGCAGGAACGCGCCCTTGGCGAGGGCGCGCATTCCGGCCGCGTCCAGGCCGATATCCTCGGCCATGCGCAAGGCATAGAGGGTCACCCTGTAGTTGTGTTCATCAGTGTCGCTGTCCCGTTTGGCGACGGCGCATCCGAGCAGGGCCAGCGTTTCAAAGTTCGCCGCCTGCAGGTTGCGGGAGAAGGAGACGAGGCGGTTGGTCAGGCGCAGGATGACCGGGTAGAGGAGGGCCGCCGTGGCCAGGGCGACGAACGCGACGGCTCCGACGGTGTAGAGGGTTTTGCGCTCCATGGCTGCCAGTACCTGCGGGGCCGGGACAAAGACGATCTCGGCGCGTCCGGTCTCGTTTTGTGCGAGGTTGTCCAAGGGCAGCACGGCGTGGACGCAGAGGACTTCCGTGATGAAGACTGTTTCCGACCAGATTGTCCCGTTCTGGGGAGCATGGTTCGCCCCATGGACATACGCCCTCACCGCCTCGTGGAGCACGAAGGTCCGGTCCAGGTACTCCTCCGCGTCGGGGAGTCCCTGCTTGGAAAACCTGGCGAAGACGACCTTGCCGCGCTTGCTCCGCTTGGTGTTGGCGGACGTTTTTTCCCCGACCGCTTGGCGAAAGGCGGCCAGGGCTTTCAGCCCGTCTTGGGTGACGAGTTCGCGGGTGCGTGCCACCAACTCCTCGAGACCGTCCTGCGCCTCGGCCACGACGGCCTCCTCCAGCATGCGTTCTTCCGCAAGATAGGCCAGAACGGCCAGGGTCAGGGCGATGATCGTGGCCATGAACGCCAGCCGCGCGACCAGGAT
>CAXNFJ010000175.1:0-5247 GCA_964201165.1 Desulfomicrobium sp. | reverse complement strand
AAGCTCAAGGAAACCCTCGAACTCCTCGTACAGGCCGCGGACAGAAGTGGCCGGGGTCAGGAAGCCTTGGCTTGGAGTCTGCAATACGACGACTACATATCCCAAGACGACCAGGATTGGCCGGCGCACACCTATCGCAAAGCCATCCTATTCAAGAAAAACGGCGATATGAAGAAATGGCGGGAAAATCTGGATAGGCTCAAGGAACTCTTCCCAAAATCGCTGCATGGTCGTATGGCTGCCGCAGAATTGGAAGGGGTGCGCCTGGAAAATGAAGCCGAAAAATTCCGCTAGGAGGAATATATGAATTTTGATCGCGATCCCGTTGTCGCTGGCCAATTTTACGCCGGACGCCATGATCAATGGCTGGCGACGGTGCGGGCATGCATGCGCGGGGAAAAGGAACGTGAGAACACAACCAAGCTGGCCATGGTCCCCCATGCCGGCCATGTGTTTTCCGGAGGCGTCGCGGGTCAGACCCTGGCCCAGGCCAAGCTGACGGACACGGTGCTGCTCCTGGGCCCCAACCATACAGGCCTGGGCGCGCCCCTGGCCGTGTGGCCCGACGGCAAGTGGCTGCTGCCCGGTGCGGAAGTGACGATCGACGCCGACCTTGCGGCCGCCATTCTTGCAGCCGAACCAGCCCTGACCGCCGACCGCGCCGCTCACGTCCAGGAGCATTCCCTGGAAGTGATCCTGCCTTTTCTGTGGGCCAAGAACCCGAACATGCGCATCGTGCCCATTGCCGTGGGTGACCCCAGGCCCCACAAGCTCGCCGGGGCCGCATCCAAGATCGCCGAGGTGCTGACCGCCCTGGGCCGGGAGGTGTCCGTGGTGGTCAGTTCGGACATGAACCATTTCGCTTCCGACGAGAAAACCCGCGTCATCGACCAACACGCCCTGGACCGCGTCCTGGCCCTGGACCCCATGGGCTTCTACGGCATCGTGCGGGAAGAAAACATCTCCATGTGCGGCGTGCTTCCCATGACGCTGGGCATGCATTTGGCCAACATTCTGGGCGCGAAAAAAGCCGAACTGGTGGCCTATGCGACCTCGGGGGACGTGAACGGAGACCTGTCGCGCGTGGTGGGCTATGCGGGAGTCATCATCGAGTAGGCGGGCGGAAAGCATCTCTGATAAAAGCAAAGGGGCCGTTTTCGGCCCCTTTGTCATTCTTCTCATTCGATTCCGGATCAAACGGGCGGGAAAAGGCATGTCTTCCCGTGTTCACGAGAAGACATTCCATTATCCCACATGCTCCACATAGGCCTCAAGGGTGTTGACCAGAAGCTGAGCGATAGTCATGGGACCTACCCCACCGGGCACCGGTGTCATGGCGGAAACCACGTCCTGCAGCCCTTCGAAGTCGCAATCCCCGACCAAGCCGATTTCGGTCCTGTTGATGCCGACATCGATGACCACGGCTCCGGGTGTGACCATGTCCCGCGTCACGAATTTGGGGATGCCCACGGCGGCCAGGACAATGTCCGCGCCGCGCACCTCGGCGGCGATGTCCTCGGTCCGGGAATGGCAGACCGTGACCGTCGCGTTTTTCTGCAGCAGCATGAGCGCCAAGGGCTTGCCGACAATATTGCTGCGGCCGATAACCACGGCCTTTTTCCCGGCCACGTCGATACCATGGCGTTCCATCAGGGTCATGATCCCGGCCGGCGTGCAGGAACGCAGGCAGGGCAGGCCCAGGGCCAAACGGCCCATGTTCACGGGATGAAAACCATCCACATCCTTGGAGGGGTCGATCAGATCCAGACAACGTTGACTGTCGAGCCCCTTGGGCAGCGGAAGCTGCAGCAGCAGACCGTCAACGGCGGGATCATTGTTCAGGAAGATGATGGTGTCTTCCAGCTGTGACTGGGGGATGTCCGCCGGCAGGCGAAAAATCCGGGAGATGATGCCCACGTCCGCACAGGCGCGCTCCTTGTTGCGGACATAGACCTGGGAAGCGGGGTGGTCACCCACCAGGATGACCGCCAGACCCGGAGCGCGGCCATGTCTGACCGTCAGCGCCGCGACCTGGTCTTTGAGCTCCTGACGGATGATGGCGGCAGTTTTTTTTCCGTCGATGATACGCATGATGTCCTCTGCTGGGATAAAAATGGCGCACCGGAGTGCGCCGTGCGATTACTCTTCTTCGTCAAACCAATTGGCGGCCATGGCCGGTCCAAAGTACACGCCCTGGGTATCCAGGTCCTCTTCAATGCGCAGGAGCTGGTTGTACTTGGCCATGCGGTCGGAACGGCACAACGAGCCGGTCTTGATCTGGCCCGCGTTCACGGCCACGGACAGATCGGCGATGAAGCTGTCCTCGGTCTCGCCTGAGCGGTGGGAGATGACCGTGGCAAACGATGCTTCCTTGGCCATCTCGATGCAATCCATGGTCTCGGTCAGGGTGCCGATCTGATTGAGCTTGATCAGGATGGCGTTGCCCACTCCGCGCATGATGCCGTCGGCCAGCAGCGCCGGATTGGTGACGAAGATGTCGTCGCCGACCAGCTGCAACCGGTCGCCCAGCACGTCGGAAAGCACTTCCCAACCATCCCAGTCCGCTTCGGCCAGACCGTCTTCGATGGACACCAGCGGAAACTTGCCGGCCAGATCTGCGTAATAATCGGTCAGTTCGCGCGCCGTCAGGATCTTGCTTTCACCGGCGAAATGGTACTTGCCGTCCTTGTAGAATTCCGAGGCGGCCGCGTCGATGGCCAGGGCAATCTGGCTGCCGGGCTCGTAACCGGCCTCTTCGATGGCCTTGATGATGTACTTGAACGCCTGCTCGTGGCTGGCGAAGTTGGGCGCGAATCCGCCCTCATCCCCTACGGAGGTGGCCAAGCCGTCCTTGTGCAGAATTTTCTTCAAGGCGTGAAAGGTCTCGGCGCCCATGCGCAGCGCTTCCTTGAAGCTGGCCGCGCCCAGAGGCAGAATCATGAACTCCTGGATGTCCAGGTTGTTGGCCGCGTGGGCGCCGCCGTTGATGATGTTCATCATGGGCGCGGGCAGGACCTTGGCGTTGATGCCGCCAATGTACTTGTAGAGCGGCAGCCCCAAAAATTCAGCGGAGGCCTTGGCTGTGGCCATGGAAACGCCGAGCATGGCGTTGGCGCCCAGGCGGGACTTGTTCTCCGTGCCGTCCAGATCAATGAGGACCTGGTCCACTTCCACCTGTCGGGTGCCATCAAGGCCGACGACTTCGGAAGCGATCTCCTCCATGATGTTGCGCACAGCCTGCTCCACGCCCTTGCCGTTGTAACGGTCGGCGTCGCCATCCCGCAGTTCGAGGGCTTCGCGACTCCCCGTGGACGCGCCCGAGGGCACGGCGGCACGGCCTGTGGCGCCTGATTCGAGGGTGACTTCCACTTCGACGGTCGGGTTGCCTCTGGAATCCAGAATTTCCCTGGCCCAAATACCTGTGATGGTGCTCATGATTGCTCCCTGATGTTCCCTGGTGAATGTTTTTGAAAATATGCGGCCAAGAGTCCCTGCATGAGCAGGTCCGGGGCCAGCTTGTCGATGCATGAGGTGATGGCCGCGAGGTGCGGGGCAAATCCGCCCGTGGCGATGACGCACGCGTCCGGATCGGCCAGGCGTTTTTTCAACCGCGCGGTAAGGCCCTCCAGCATGGAGGCAAACCCGAACAGCACGCCGTGATTGAGGCTTTGCCGGGTGCTGGTGCCAATGTCCAGATCCGCGGTGTCGAACTCCAGGCTGATCTGGGGCAGCTTGGCGGTCTGGGTTCCGAGCGCCGTGACCGAACTGAGCACGCCCGGACAGATGAGCCCTCCCAAATAGGCATTGCCCTGCACGCAATCGAACGTGGTGGCCGTGCCGAAATCAACCACAATAAGCGTCGGGTCGTCAAAAAGCATCCGCGCCGCGAAACTGCCCAAAAGGCGATCCGCGCCCACTTCCTGCGGCCGCGCATAGTGATTTTCCAGCGGCAGGACGATGTCGCCAGGCACGAACAGGGCCGGACAGGAAAAAAAGTCCTTGCAGGCCGCCCGCAAGAGCCCGTTCAGGGGCGGCACCACCGAGGAGAGAACCCAGGCCTGGACCGCGCTCTCGGCCATGCCTTCGCGCGCGCAAATGCCCGCGATCTTGAGCCCCAGGGAATCGGAAGTTTCCCTGTTGGTGGAGGGCAGCGAATAGGTCCTGCCAAGGCCGTTTTCATCCGCCAGACAAAGCTTCACGTTGGTGTTACCCACGTCGAAAAGCAGAATCGGACCCGCAGCCGGTGAATGTGTGCCATGCATCATGGATGCGGTTGTACCGCATTGGTTTGAAAACTCAAGGACCGGGTCGCATATGCCCGCTTGTAACGAGTTTTTGATCAGGATAAGCCCGTCTTCGACATTACACTGTTTCCACGTGGAGGTATCATGGCCTTGAACAAAGAACTCTTGAAAATTTTGGCGTGCCCCAAGTGCAAGGGCGACCTGGAACTTCTCCCTCGGGAAGAAGGTCTCAAATGCGAAGCGTGCGGCGTCGTTTATCCCGTACGCGAGGAAATTCCGGTCATGCTCATCGACGAAGCCGTTCCCGTGGCCAAATGGGAACAGGGCGTGCGCGAGAGCAAGGGGTGAGCAAGAAAAAGACGCGCCAGCTTCCCGAAACCTTGGGGCTGGCACCCGTCGGCGCGGACAGCCACGCCCATCTCGATGGTCGGGACTACGACGTGGACGCGATCCTGGCGCGGGCACGGGCCTGCGGGGTGCGCACCGTGGGCAATGTCTTTCTGGGGCCCGAAGCCTATCATGCCTCCCGTGCGCTGTTCGAGGGCCGGGAGGACGTCTTTTTCCTGCTGGGGGTGCATCCGCACGACGCGGCGAAGATGACCGAGGCCAACCTTGAAGCCATGCGCGAAGCGTTCCTGACGGATGCCCGGTTGCGGGCCGTGGGCGAGGTGGGGCTTGACTACTATTACGACTTTTCCCCGCCCAAGGACCAGCAGCATTGGTTCAGGCGTCAGCTAGAGCTGGCCTTGGAGCTGGATCAGCGTGTGGTCATCCACTGCCGCGACGCCGAGGATGATTGCCTGGACATCCTGGATGACCTTGGTTTTGGCGGGCGCCCCCTGCTCTGGCACTGTTTCGGCCTCGGGCCCGACTGGGCGGAAAAACTGCTCACCCGCGGCTGGCACCTCTCCGTGCCCGGCACCGTGACCTACGCCAAAGCCGAAGGGTTACGCGAAGCGGTCAAGATCATCCCGCCGGGGCGTCTTCTGCTTGAAACCGACGC
>CAXNFJ010000174.1:0-5251 GCA_964201165.1 Desulfomicrobium sp. | reverse complement strand
GCCTGGATGAACAAGGCGTCCACCCGGCCATGCATGGCCGTCACGTCCAAGCCGACGTGCTCGGCCCCTGGCCGATCCAATTCGCGGCCCATGTTGCGGATCATGAAACCACTTTGATCCAGAATGTCCTGGACCAGAGGAACGAGCTTCGAGGCCGCGCTCAAGAGTTCGGGAGGCATTGGGCGGGACAATGCCATGCCCGTCGCTCCGGCCACCTTGGGCCGAAATTCTCCACCCTGGTGCAGCAGCACCAAAACCCCTCGCGCCTGTATCAAGGCCGCATCGATCTCCGATTCCAGCGTCAACAAGGCGGGCAACTCGCGGACCAGAACCAAGCGGTGGAAGGACAGGCGCGCGGAACCCATATCGAGCCGAAAACGCTGGACCAGATCCAAATAGGCCTGCTCCGTTGTCAGCCTGTCCCGATGCCCATGATCAGTGCGGAAACGATACCACTCCATCGCCCCAAGCAAAAAAACACCCAGCACCATGAGCACCAGGAGGGCCAGAAGCCGTTTCTGATAAGTATGGCCCAGTTTCCAGAAAGATAAGCGTCTCATACTGCCCTGGCCAAGACGAAGATGTCCACTCGCGCGGCCCCGGCTTCCAGACAGGCGCGGGTGCACGCCGTCAGAGTCGCGCCCGTTGTCATGACATCGTCGACGAGCAGTGCATGCCGCCCGTCCAGATCCGGGGACGCGACAAAGGCGCCCACCACATTGCGATTTCGCCCGGACCGGCCCAGGCTCGACTGGACCAGGGTGTCCCTGGTCTTGCGCAACCCGTGCACATGCGGAGACTGGCCCATGACTCTCCCGAGCATGCGGGACAGCTCCACGCTCTGATTGAACCCCCGGCGCAGCACCTTGCTCGGGAGCATGGGCACCGGCACGATGCATTCCGGACGATCCAGACCGTGCAGCGCCCACGCCTGCCGAATCAGAGCCCGCAGGATAAGGCCCAGGCCATGGTCATGGCTGAACTTGTGCCGGTGCACGAGTTCCTTCAGCGTCCCTGCATACAAGCCGTGAAAGGCCAGGGCGGACCAGGGAGGTGGAACCGTGCGGCAGGTCAGGCACGGATAAACCGGGGCCAAAGAGTCGGCGTAGCACATTCCGCAGCGGGGACAGTATCCACCGAGACGGGGAGCAAGCAGCTCGGAGCAACTGGAACACAGGGGAAAGTCCTCGGGATGACGCAGCACCGACGCGCAGAGTTGACAACGCCGGCCAGCGCCATGAAGTAGGGCGCCAAACATTCGCGGGAAGAATCCGGTCATGGGGCCTACCACCCGCTGCTCCCGGCCAGGTTGCGTACAGCTTCCACCGCCTCCCCGGACCGCAAAAAATCTCCTGCTTCGTCCACGCCGCGCAACAGCGCCGTGCCTTCGATCCGAAAATCGAGAACATGCAGGAAGCAGCGCAAGGTCGGCAGGATTCCGGCAAAGAGATTTTCGCCCCGCGTGCGACCAGCCACCAGAACGACATAGGCAGGACGAATGACACCCGGCGCGTTTCGCCCGCATTGCCGGGCCAGATATCTGGACTGGGCCCGGTCGATCCATGCCTTGGCCTGGCTCGGCAGATGGTAGAAATAGACGGGCGCGGTCAGGACCAGTCCGGAGGCAAGATCGAGCCGAGCAAAAAGGTCTTCGGCCTCATCCTCGCCGCAGACGCGGCACACTCCGTCACGAGCGCAGGCCCCGCACCCGATGCAGGGCTGGACACGATGATTCCGCAAAAAGATGGTCTGGGCGCCTCCAGCCAGGGAGCGCGCAAAAAGAGCCGCCGCCTGATCGCTGTTGCCATCGGCGCGGGGACTCAAGGACATGATCACCGGAGCGTTCATGAACGAGGTTCGCGGACAAATTCGGCCCGCACGAATTCTCCGACCGTGCTCATGGCCAGGGTCCAATCCGTTTCAATGTAAAGCACGTTTTCGAGTTGCGGCACCACGCCCGGCTGCACCCAAAAAACCTGCCGATCCGTACGGCTGAAACGCAGATGCCAACTGGCGTCCACTCCCACGTGTCAGCACTTGTCCCGGAAATCGTGCTCGCCTTCGGGAATCATGAGCATGCTCCTAGCGTATGAACTCGGTGAAAAAGGGGTTGTTGAGCCGTTCCTGCCCAACGGTGGTCTCGGGCCCATGGCCTGGATAGACCAGTGTGTTTTCGGGCAGGGTGAATATCTTGGTACGGACGGAGCGCATCAGGTCCCGCTCGGAACTGCCCGGAAAATCCGTGCGACCCACAGAGCGGTAAAAGAGCAGGTCGCCGACAAAAACAGCCCCGATCTCCTCAAAATAAAAAGACAAACTGCCTGGGCTATGCCCCGGCGTGGCCAACACCCGGCAGGTTGTGCCCAGCAGGGGCAGATCGCCCTCGTCCAGGGGAATGAACGAAAAGGCCGGGGTGCGGGGAAAACCCATCATCCCTCCACCCCCAAGTTCCGTCTCAAGCAGATACCCGTCCTTGGGGCTGGCCAGGATGGTCACTCCCGTGGCCGCGACCAGATCCGCATTGCCCTGTATGTGGTCGAAATGCAGATGGGTGTTCAAAATCCCGCTCAGGGTAAGCTTTTCGGACTCCAGAAAGGACATGATCTCGTCCGCGTCCCCGCCCGGGTCGATGACCATGGCCTCGCGGTCCGAATGCACGACATAGCAGTTTGTATCCAGCGGTCCAAGCGGCATGACTTTCACTTTGAGCATCAATTCCTCCCCAGGAAACATTATATCCCCGCGCTGTAGTCATCTTCGGCCCAAAACACAATTCTCCTTTCTGGACAAGGGTTCCGGCATGAGGCAAAGGCTTCGGAAACACCCAGGGGTCAACCATGAATACGGCCATCTCCATTGTCACCGGCACCCTTCGCCGTCAGGACATCATCGAATACGAGCCCCTGCTCAAAAACGCCATCAAGGCCATCCTCCCATTTTCCTCCTACAGCCTCATGTTTCCCGCATACATCCCGGAAAACCTGGAACCAGGCCCGGATTATCCACTCGGCCAGGCCGTGCTGGAGGAAGACCGGCTCTTGCTGCCCCTGACCCAGGGGGACAGGATGTTGGCTGTTTTCTCCGCACGGGGGGTGGACCCTGAAAAAACGGCGCCGGCCCTACCCTTTCTCCCGCTCATGGCGTCCTTGTGCCTGGAACAGATCTGGCTTCGCAAATCGGCCATCACCGACCCTCTGACTGGCCTCTGCAACCGTCACTGCCTGCACCAGGCGCTGGTACGGGAAATCTCGGGCATCCTTGGATCCATCATGCCCGGCCCCGGTGCCGTGGCCGACGACTCCCTGCAAGGGCACAGCGCGTGCTTCGGGCTGATCATCCTCGACCTGGACCGCTTCCGGCAGATCAATGAAAATTTCGGACATCTCTTTGGAGACAACATACTTGCCCTGGCCGCAGAACGCCTGCGCGAGGTCTGCCCCAAACAGACCCTGGTCTGCCGCCTGGACGGAGACTCATTCGGCGTGCTTTGGCCCCAGGCCTCCCGCGCCAAACTGGATGAACTGGCCGGCAAGCTCGGTGCGGAACTGGCGCGGGTCACGGCCCGTTTCGCTCCCCTGCGCGAGGACGTAGGGATCTCGGCCAGCATCGGTTTCGTCAATTACCCCCAGGATCTCCAGGGCGCCCAGTTTCAAAAAGCTCCCGAGGAACAGGCCTGGATGGTTCTGGAAAAGGCCGAAAAAGCACTGGCCACGGCCAAGGCCTGCGGACGCGGGCAGGTCTACTCCTTCAGGCAGATCCTCGCCCAGGGGGGGGTGGTCCTTGAAGTCATGCCCATGAACAGACTGATCATCAACCTCGGGCGGAGCGTGGATGCCCACGAAGGACAGCGTTTTTTGATCTGGTCCGGAAAGTTCAACGGCCGGGAAACCAGGGTCGGGACTCAGGGCGATGTCGTGTTCGGCCATTATCCGCCCATGTACAAGGCCGAGGTCTCGCTGGTGGAGGTCCAGGACGAAATGGCCATCGCCGAGATTCTGGTGCAGAGCGATCCGGACTGGATTGTGGAGAAGGGGGACAAACTGACCCTGCTCGACGACCACTCCGGCCTCATGGAACAGCGCGAAGCTCAACCCGGAGACCGGTCTCCTCAAAAAGACCCGCTCACCGGGCTGTACCCCTACCGTGATTTTCTCCAGGTCTGGCAGGCCACACGGTCCCAGGCCAAGACCTTCTGCATGGTGCTCATGCGGCTCGAGTCGCCCCACGGCGAGCGAACGCCCATGGATCAGATGAAGGAAGAGCAGTTCTTTCAGACCCTGACCAACCGGGTCGAAGCCCTTTTCGGACCAGCGGCCCTGGGTGGGCGCTACAGCATGAACTGCATCATCTATCATGTGCCGGATTTGGGACAGGAGGACTGCCTGCGCATCGTGCGGGAACTGCTGGAGGATGAGCGTTTCGCCGGGCTGGAAAAATCCGTGGGCATCGCGGCCCATCCCTTTCTGGATTACACCCGCTCGGACACTCTGGAAAACGCCCGCAAGGCCCTTGACCACGCCGGCTTTTTGCAGGGAGACAAAATCGCCTGTTTTGATTCCGTGTCCTTGAATATCAGCGCCGACCGCCTGTTCGCCCAAGGCGAAACCTATGACGCCATCGCCGAATACAAAAAAGCCCTGACGGCCGACGAAGAAAACCTGCTGGCCCGCAACTCCCTGGGCGTCTGCTACGCCCGTCTGAACAAATACTCCACGGCCCGGGCCATATTTCAGGAACTGATCACCCTCCATCCGGACCACGTCATGCCCCTCTACAATTTCGGCTGCGCGTGCCTCAAGGACGGAGACTCGGACGTGGCCCGGAAGGCCTTCGAACAGGTGCTGACCATCAAGGCCGACCATGTCTACGCCCTTATCCGTCTGGGCCTCATGGCCGAGGAGGAGGGAGATTTCGAGCGGGCCTGGACTCTGTACGAACAAGTCAGGACCATGCCCGACCGCGACCGCCCGGCCTCCACGCATAGCCTTGCATACCGATACCTGGCCAGGCTGGCCTTCCGCCGCGACGACCGGGACACGGCCCGCGAATACCTGCACCAGGCCATTACCGCCAATCCCCAGGACGCCCATTCCTTTCACCTCCTGGCCAAAATCTACCTGGAACGTGGCGACGACCCGGAAATCGCCGAATCCCTGGCCCGCCAGAGCGTGCACTTGAAATCCGACGCCCTCGCCTTCTGGGAGGTGCTCATCACCGCCCTGGAACAACAGGGCAAAACAGAGGAGGCCCA
>CAXNFJ010000173.1:0-5254 GCA_964201165.1 Desulfomicrobium sp. | reverse complement strand
GGAATCGGTCTGGGTTTCGGGCCGCAAAGCGAGCAGCTCCAAGGGGAGGCTCTCGGCATGGATCAGGTCGGTTTCTTCCAGGATGCAGGCCCGCTCCACGATGTTTTCCAGTTCGCGCACGTTGCCGGGCCAGGCGTACTCTTCCAGCGCCCTGGCTGCCCGAGGTGCGATGCCGCTTATGTTCTTGCCGGCATCGCGGCGAAAATTCCGAATAAACTGTTCCGCCAGGGGAAGAATGTCCTCGACCCGCTGGCGCAAAGGCGGGACCTCCACCGGAAAGACATTGAGGCGGTAGAAGAGGTCCCATCGGAATTTGCCCTGCTCGGACAAGAGGGCCGGGTCTTCGTTGGTCGCGGCGATGATGCGCACGTCGCAGGGAATGAGTTTTTCCCCGCCGACCCGCTCAAAGGCCTTTTCCTGCAGGATATGCAAGAGCTTGATCTGGGCCGAAGGGGTGATGGTTCCGATTTCGTCCAAAAAAATGGTTCCACCGTCGGCCAGTTCGAATTTTCCCTTGCGGGTTCGGGAAGCGCCGGTGAACGCGCCTTTTTCGTGGCCGAAAAGTTCGCTTTCGATCAGTGATTCGGGCAATGCCCCGCAATGCACGCTGATGAATTGGCGGCTGCAGCGTGAGCTGAATTGGTGGATAAGCTTGGCCAGATAACTTTTGCCCGTGCCTGTTTCCCCGGTCAGGAGCACTGTGGTCCGGGTGGGGGCGACCATCTGGATCTTGCGGTAGACATCGCGCATGACCTGCGAGCGGGTCAATGTGAGGGCGTCAAGGACCTGCTGTCCATGACAGGTCACGGCCGAGCCGCTTAGTTCCAGTGCCGCGCGGCTCAAAGCCAAATGGATGGCGCGGGCTTCATGGGGCGGCAGCAGCGGCTCGGCATGACACTGACGCAGCAGCCCGGTTTCGGGCAGAAGCGCCGGGTCTTTGATCAGAAAAAGAATGCGGCTGGCTGGAGCTTTGCCTGCAAAGCGCTCCAATGCCTCCTGAACGCTGTCGATGTCCGGCTGTTCGCAAAGATCGAGGACCAGAATCTCCTGACCGCCATGGTCCAACGCGAGCTCAGGGTTCAAGGTCTTGACCGTGACGTTGAATTCATCTCCGGCCGCGGCCAGGAGAAGTTCGCGGGTGTCCCGGTGCGCGGAATAGATGGTCAGGGGATGCATCATCTGGGTACTCGGATGGCGTTGACAATGATTTTCGCGGCACGGGTCGTGGCCCCCCCGCTGCCGAGCAGGGCCGGCAGCATGGCGAGCTGGTTCAGGACCCGGGCGCGGGCCGGCGTTTCC
This sequence comes from Desulfomicrobium sp., assembly GCA_964201165.1. Taxonomy (GTDB): domain Bacteria; phylum Desulfobacterota; class Desulfovibrionia; order Desulfovibrionales; family Desulfomicrobiaceae; genus Desulfomicrobium. The sequence goes on along the minus strand of CAXNFJ010000173.1, from coordinate 3,955 downwards.
GGAATCCATTGGCTGAGTGTCGCGGCCAGGGCCGCCGGATGGGCCGCCTGTTGCAGAAACTCCGGGAAAACCGGCGCGTTCAGGATGAGATTGGGTAAGGACATATAAGGCACCTTAACCAATAATTTCCCCAAGAGATACGTAGGAAGCGAAAATTTGTAGGCCACGGCAGTGGGCACATCAAGCAGGGCAGTTTCCAGGGTGGCCGTGCCCGAGGCGGCCATGATCGCCCGGCAGGAACGCATGAGCTCATAGCGGTGGGCGCTGTCGGTCAGGGTGACCGGCAGGTCCGAGGTCCAGCAGCGGGAGATGAGCTCCCGGTCCATGCCGGGAGCCACCGGCAGCACGAATTCCAGATCAGGGAAGCGCGCGGCCAGGAGGGTCGCGGTGCGGGCGAAAATCGGCAACAAGGCCGTGATCTCCCGTCGGCGGCTGCCAGGCAGGATGCCGATCCGGCGGGGATGGCGCGGCGTGTCCAAGATGCGCGGTGTTCTGATGGAATCCAGCAAGGGGTGCCCGACGTAATCGATGCTCAGGCCATGGCGGGCATAAAAATCCACCTCGAACGGCAGAATGGAGATAAGGCGGTCGACATGCCGACGCAGGAAGTCCACCCGGCCTTCGCGCCACGCCCAAAGTTTGGGGCTGATGTAATAGACAACGGGAATGCCGAGACGTTCCGCGATGCGGGCCACGCGGAAGTGAAAATCGGGAGCATCGATGACCACCACCACGTCCGGGCGGATTTTGGTCAAGTTCTCCTTGATCGTGCGCAGCAGGCCCACAATTTTGGGCAGCTGGGCCAGAACCTCCGTGAAACCCATGACCGAGAGGGATTCGGTGCGCAGCAGCGCCTCTACGCCTTCGTCCCGCATGGCCGGACCGGCCATACCCACGAAAGTGGCCTCGGGGCACTGCTCGCGCAGGGCGCGGACCAGAAGTTGGCCGTGGAGGTCGCCGGAGGTTTCTCCCGCATTGATCCAGATGGTTGGCGTGTTTGTCATGGCGTGCAAATAGTCCCTTGAAGGCAAAATAACAAGAAGCCTAACTCCTTGCTGTGCAAGGATCTTTGGCTTAAGTCGAGGGCATGAGCACACATATGTTCGCCACTATACACAAGCTTTTTTGGGTCGGGTACATCCTTGCCTTGGTTGTCGGTTCCCTGCTTCCGGTGGATCTGCCCGTGACCCCGGAACATGGTGACAAGGTGATGCATTTTCTGGCCTATTGCGTGCTGGTTTTCCTGTGGCCAAGGGCCTGGGTCGGCACTGCCTTGGCCATGTTCAGTCTTGGGGCGGGGTTGGGTTTGGCCCTGGAAATAGGACAGGGGATCTTGCCCACGGGTCGGTTCATGGACATCTGGGACGCTCTGTCCAATGCCTTGGGCGCGGGTGTGGGCGTGATATGCCTGGGGCTTCTGCTCAAGCGCAGGGAAGGGTTCTGGCGCCCGAGGCGACAGGCATGAATATCGCGGAATTATGGGCGCAGATTCTTTGGCCCTTATGCAAGCTGGTAGGGCTTGTCTCCGTGGGCCTTTTTGTCGGCAACCTGATCGAAGCCCTGCACTGGACCCGTTTTCTGGCCCGCTTGGCCCTTCCCCTGGCCCGCATCGGCCGCTTGTGCGACATCTCGGCCGCCAGTTTTTCCGTTGCCTTTGTATCGGGAATAACGGCCAACACCATGCTGGCCGAGGCTTACGATCAGGGCAAGCTGTCCCGCCGGGAGTTGATTCTGTCCAATCTCTTCAACAGCGTGCCGACCTATTTTCTGCACCTGCCGAGCATGGTCTTCATCACCGCTCCCATCCTGAAGTCAGCGGCCCTGGTCTATCTGGGGATCACCGTCGGCTCGGCCGTGCTGCGTTCCGTGTGCATTCTGGCCGTGGGCCGCATCCTGTTGAAGGGGATGGATCGGTGCCACAGCGTGGACATGCCGGCTGAGGAAAAATCCAGTCCGCGCCAGATTTGGGACAAAACCTGGAAGCGCTTCCGTCGACGGATCAAGAAAATCGTGATGATCACCGTGCCTATTTATATCGGCGTGCATTTCATGCATAAGTTCGGCATGTTTTCCGCCATGGAGCATTTTCTGGCCAGCCACATGTCCGGACTGACCTGGCTGCATCCCCAGTCCATGGGCATCATCGTCTTTCAGCTGGCCGCCGAATTCTCGGCCGGCATGGCCGCTGCCGGCGCCCTGCTCGATGCCGGGTCCATGTCGGTGCGTGACGTGGTCGTCGCCCTCATTGTCGGCAATGTCCTGTCTTCGCCCATGCGCGCCTTTCGGCATCAATTTCCGTATTATGCCGGTATCTACAAGCCGGTCCTGGCCCTGGAGCTGATCCTATGCAGCCAGGGTTTTCGGATCGCGAGCCTTATTGCCTGCGGCGCTCTGTATTACTGGCTAGGCTGAGTCGTCGTTTTTTTTGTGCGTTCGTCTGTCCCGTTTTCTTTCAATGACGCCCGCACGCGAGACCAAAAAAAACCCGGAATTTCCGGGTTTTTTTGGTTTCAATTAACGACGACGAGGTCCGCCGCGATCGCCTCCGCGGTCGCCACCGCCACGAGGCCTGTCATTGCGCGGGCGGTCCGAGCGGGGCTGTACCGGCTCCGGCTCTTCTCCCAGCTCTTCCAGGATGATGGCCTTGCGGCTGAGCTTGATGCGGCCCGAGGGCTCGACATCGATAACCCGGACACGGATGGCGTCGCCTTCCTGAACCACATCCGTCACCACGTTGACCCGGTCGCGGGCCAGCTGAGAGATGTGGCACAGGCCTTCAAGACCGGGCAGGATTTCGATGAATGCGCCGAAATCCATGATCTTCTTGACGATGCCGTCGTAGTCCTTGTTCAACTCGGCTTTCTGGTCGTAAAAGAGGACCATTTCCTTGGCCTTGGCCAAAGATGTTGAATTCGGGGCAAAGATGGAGATCTTTCCGGAATCGTCGATGTCGATGTCGGCCTGGGTGGCTTCGCAGATGGCCTTGATGTTCTTGCCGCCGGGTCCGATGACTTCGCGGATTTTCTCCGGGGTGATGTGCACGATCTCCATCTGCGGAGCAAACTTGGACAGTTCGCCTCTGGGCGCGGCGATGAGCGCTTCCATCTGGTCGAGGATGTTCACGCGCGCGTCTTTGGCCTGGTGCAGGGCTTTCTGCATGACTTCGGCCGGGATGCCCGCGATCTTGATGTCCATCTGGATGGAGGTCACGCCGTCGCGGCTGCCCGCGACCTTGAAGTCCATGTCGCCCAAGTGGTCTTCGTCACCAAGGATGTCCGTCAGGACCAGGTATTCGTCCCCTTCCTTGATCAGTCCCATGGCGATGCCCGCGATGGGGGTCTTGATGGGTACGCCTGCGTCCATCAGGGCCAAGGTGCCGCCGCAGACCGAGGCCATGGAGGAGGAGCCGTTGGATTCCATGATATCGGACACGACGCGGATGGTGAACGGAAAGGCGTCCGGTGCGGGCAGAACCGGGTTCAGGGCCCGTTCGGACAGGGCGCCATGGCCGACTTCGCGGCGTCCCGGCGCGCGCAGCATGCGGGCCTCGCCCACGCTGTACGGCGGGAAATTGTAGTGCATCAGAAAACGTCTGGACGTGTCACCGGCCAAGGTCTCTATGCGCTGCTCGTCCCGGGTGCTGCCGAGCGTGCAGGTGCACAGGGCCTTGGTCTCGCCGCGGGTGAAGATGGCCGAGCCGTGGGTGCGGGGCAGAAAGCCCACTTCCATGGTCAAGGGGCGGACCGTGGTCAGATCGCGGCCGTCGATGCGGATCTTGTCGGTCATGATGCGCTGGCGGACGAGCTTCTTCTCCACTTTCTCCAGAATTTCTCCGACGCCCTTGATGCGTTCCGGAGTCTCGGCGAAACGGACAGCCAGAGCTTCCATCAGCTCCTGACGGACCTTTTTCTTGGCGTCCCTGCGGTCCATCTTGCCGGGCACGGCCAGGGCCACC
>CAXNFJ010000172.1:0-5266 GCA_964201165.1 Desulfomicrobium sp. | reverse complement strand
ACCCGTGACCATCAAGGCGTTGTCCGAGGCCTTGAACACGATTTTCGAATCCGGTTTTGAGCAGGATTTCGTGATGCTGAAAATTGAGATCGAGACTCTGTGCGCGGCCAAGGAACACGCCAAGGCGGAAGAATTGCTGTGCCGTTTTGAACGGTTATATCCTGCTCAAGCTTCACGGATTCGATTGGAACGCGTGCGCGTGCTGATGGAGATCCCGGAATTTTCAAAAGCCGAAGAACTCCTGTGCGATGTTCTTTGTGGTAATATTCTTTTTTCAAAAGGGTGGGAAACCATGGCCAGGTTGCAATCCTGGCAAGGTAAATGGAATGAGGCCCTGGGCGCCGCGGACAAGGCAATTTCCATCAGTCCGAACAATACGGAATATTATATCCTGCGCGGTTCCATCAATTTGCATAAGGAAGATCTGCATGAGGCGCGCAAAAACTTCATGACCGCGCTCAACATTGATCGCAAGAACGATCAGATCAAACAGGATATCTGGAATGCGTATGTCAATCTGGATATGGTCGAGGAAGTGCAGCGCGATTTCGGCTCGCATATTTTTTCTTCCCTGACCTGCGATACCTTGAACAACATGGCTGTCGCGTATCGCCGCAAGGGGGAACTGGCTCGCTCCGTGGAAATTTACCGCGCAGCTTTGGCCAAGGAGCCGGATAATCCCAAAATCCTCTACAATGCGGCTGTGGCCTATGTGAATCGCAAGCAGTATGCAAAAGCCAAGGATCTGCTGGCCCATGCCCTGGGAAATGACCCCATGTTTGAAAAAGCCAAGGCGCTCGTACAGCATATCAATAATATATTTGTCCATAAACATGACGAGAAATCCGAGGAGGAGGCATGATCAGTATTTCCAAGCTTTCCTACTCCTTTGGCAGGCAGCTTGCCTTGAAGGATATCAATTTTTGCATGAAGCCGGGGGAGTTTGTCTTCCTGTGCGGACCGTCCGGAGCGGGCAAGACGACATTCATGCGCATTCTGCACGGCGCCCTGCCCGTGCAGCGGGGCAAGGCCGACGTGGCCGGCTATGATCTGAACACCTTGCCCGAAAGCCGCAAACATCTGTTGCGCCGCGACGTGAGCGTGGTTTTTCAGGATTTCAAGATTCTGACCAATCAGACAGTCTTCGCCAATGTCTCCCTGCCCCTCAAGGTTCGCGGCATCCCGCAGCACATCATTGAAAAACGGGTGCGGGCAGTGCTGCGCAGTCTGCATCTGGACCAGAAAGCGGGCGCTCCATGCGAGGAGCTTTCCGGCGGAGAACAGCAGCGGGTGGCCGTGGCCAGGGCTGTGGTCGTCAAACCCAAACTCCTCCTGGCCGACGAGCCCACGGGCAATCTGGACCATGAACTGTCCATGCGCATGATGGATATTTTTCAGCAGTTCCATAAATTCGGGACATCGATCATGATCGCCACCCATAACCGCGAAATCATGGAACGCATGGCCGACGCCCGGGTGGTTACTCTGGAAGACGGGACCATGCGTGAAGGCTGCGTTGAGTCCGGAGGCCGGCCATGAATGTTTTTTTTCAATTGCTGGGGAAAGGCATCCGCGATCTGTTTCGAACCCCCTGGTCCCTGTGCATGACCATCGCGGCCATCACCCTGGTTTCCTTTCTGGGCGCAGCCTTCCTCCTTCTGGTGCATAATCTCGATCTGCAGATCGGGAACAGGCAGGGCAATGTACAGTTCCAGGTTTATTGGAATCCCGAGGTCACGCAGACGGAATTAAAGGAAGTTTGGGCCGGCTTGTCTTCCATGGAAGGGGTGATCAACGTGCGCACCTACACCCCGGATCAGGCCCTCGGGGTGCTCGCGGAATCGTTTCAAAAGGACGTTGATCTGGAATGGATGAAAGGTCGCAGTCCGCTGCCACCCACGGCCCTGGTCGAATGCGCGTTGCCCCGGAATGACGGAAAAAAATGGGCTGCGGCCATGGTGGGCAAACTGCGAGCCTTGCCCAGGGTTGAAAAGGTCAGCTTCAATCCCTTGCAGGTGGATCTGCTCACCTCCTGGGTCGGGCTGACCAAAATGGCCTTTTGGCCGGTCATGGGATTTTTGCTCGTGGTGGTGGGCCTGGTGGTCGGCAACACCATCAAGCTGGCCTTGCTGGCCCGGCGCGATGAACTGGAAATCCTGCGTTTCGTGGGGGCCAGCCGCGCGTATATTCAATTTCCCCTGCTCGTGGGCGGAGCTTTCCAGGGTCTTTTTGGGGCGGGTCTGTCCCTTGGGCTCTTGAAACTTCTGCATCACGGCATAGAGGATATGTTCAATGTTCCACCGCTGTGGATCACCATCTCCTTTCTGACGCCAACGCACAGTCTGGCCATTGCCGGAATTTTATCAGCTGTGGGAGTTTTGAGCTCCCTTGTCGCTTTTCGCAATTAAACCAATTCGAGGATTGTCGTGAATCGTAGCCATAAAATGACCAAAGGTTTGGAAAAGGCCCCGCATCGTTCCCTTCTTTTCGCTCTGGGCATGACCCGCGAGGAAATGAAACGCCCGCTCATCGGCGTGGTCAATTCGGCCAATGAGATCGTGCCCGGGCATATGCACCTGGACATCATCGCCCAGGCCGTGAAGGACGGCGTGCGCATGGCTGGCGGCACGCCCATGGAGTTTCCGACCATCGGCGTGTGCGACGGGCTGGCCATGAACCATGAAGGCATGAAGATGAGCCTGCCCAGCCGCGAACTTATCGCCGACTCCATTGAAATTTCCGCCACGGCCGTGCCCTTTGACGGGCTGGTCTTCATCCCCAATTGCGACAAGATCGTGCCGGGCATGCTCATGGCCATGTTGCGTCTGAATATCCCGTCCATCATGATCAGCGGTGGCCCGATGCTCCCGGGCAAGTTCGAAGGCAAAACCATTGATCTGATCACGGTTTTCGAAGGCGTGGGCAAGGTCAAGAGCGGCGGCATGAGCGAAGCGGAGCTGGAACGCATGGAAGAATGCGCGTGCCCCGGCTGCGGGTCTTGCGCGGGCATGTTCACGGCCAATTCCATGAACTGTCTGTCCGAAGCGCTGGGCCTGTCCCTGCCCGGCAACGGGACCATTCCGGCCCCGACCAGCGCGCGTATCCGCCTGGCCAAGGATGCCGGGATGCAGGTCATGCGTCTGGTGGAGAAGAACATTTGCCCGCGTGACATCGTCACCGCACAGAGCGTGGCCAACGGCGTGACCGTGGACATGGCCCTGGGATGCTCGACCAACACGGTGCTGCACCTGCCGGCGATCTTTCGCGAGGCCGAGCTTGATCTGACGCTGGACATATTCGACAATATCAGCCGCAAGACGCCCAATCTGTGCCGTCTGTCCCCGGCCGGACCGCATCATATCGCGGATCTGCACGAGGCGGGAGGCATCCCGGCCGTCATGAACGAACTCGCGGACAGCGGGCGCATCAACCTGGATGTCATGACCGTGACCGGTCAGACTCTGGGCCAAAATCTGGCGGCACTGCGCCCGAGCATTCTGCGGCCGGAGGTTATCCGGACAGTGGCCGAGCCGTATTCAAAGGAAGGCGGCATCGCCATCCTGAAGGGCAATCTGGCCCTGGACGGCGCCGTGGTCAAACAGTCCGCCGTGGCGCCCGAGATGATGCAGCGCACAGGCACGGCGCGGGTCTTCGAGAGTGAGGAAGAGGCGGTGACCGCGATCATGGGTAGGAAAATCGTGGCCGGCGATGTGGTCGTGATCCGCAACGAAGGCCCGGTGGGCGGGCCCGGGATGCGTGAAATGCTGACCCCCACCTCGGCAATCTCGGGCCTTGGGCTGGGTTCGGAAGTGGCGCTGCTTACGGACGGGCGCTTCAGCGGCGGAACGCGCGGGGCGGCCATCGGACATATCAGTCCCGAGGCGGCCGAAGGTGGAATCATCGGGTTGGTACAGGAAGGGGACCGCATCAAGATCGACATCCCGGCCAGGAGTCTGGAGCTTCTGGTGGATGAGGCGGAGCTGGAAAAACGCCGCCGGAACTGGAAGCCGTACCTGAAGGAGATCCGTTCATCCATCCTGCGCCGTTATAGCCGCATGGCCTCGTCCGCGGCGCACGGAGCGGTAACCAAAATCTGATGCACTGGAACGCGGAAAGCGCCAAGCGCTACGACCAATGGGCCAAGAGCCCTCAGGGAAGCTTTGCCCTGCGGCAGGAGGAAAAACTGCTGCAGGGCATCATCGCGCCCTGGCCTCGCCGCAAGCTCAAGCTGCTGGACATCGGCTGCGGTACGGGTACGTTCTTGGAGTTTTTCTGGTCCTGTGGATTTGATCTGACGGGTATTGACTTGAGCCCGGACATGCTGGCCTCGGCCCGGGAAAAGATCGGGCACCGGGCCGATCTGCACCTGGGCAGCGCCGAACACCTGCCCTTCGAGGACCGGGAGTTCGATTATGCTTCGATTATGACCGTGCTGGAATTCGTGGACGATCCTGCTCTGGTCCTGCTTGAAGCGGCGCGGGTTGCGCGCAAGGGCATTCTCATAACATTCCTGAACCGTACATCCTTTTATGGAGTGTCCGTGCGCCTGAAGAAGAAATCATATTTGGCCCGGGCGCGCTGGTTCTCGTGGCTTGAACTGCGCGGACTGATCCGAAAAAATCTGTCTCCAGGCACCATGGAGGCCAGATCCATCCTGCTTGGCCCGCCCTGCACCTGGAGCTCGGCTCCGATTATCCGCCAACTGAACAGTATGCCCGTTCTGCCGTGGATGGGAGCCGTCACGGCGGTTCGCATCGACCTGACCGCCCCCCGTGCCCAGACACCGCTCATGGCCTGGACCACCGAACCCACGACCTAGAAACCTATCCCTTTCCGTGGACCAGGTTGCAGACCTCATCCAGCGCTTTGGCCGGATTTTCCTGCTGGAAAATGTTGCGGCCGATGCACATTCCGGCCACTCCGGAGTCCAGGGCCTCGCGTACCGTGCGCAGAAAGGAGCGAAGATCCCCGCTGCGCGGTCCGCCGCCGACGACAACGGGCACGGGGCACGTGGCGATGGCCCGCGCAAAGCTGTGATGGTTGCCGCAGTTGGGCACCTTGATCACATCCGCTCCCAATTCCGCGCCGATGCGGATGCTGTGCGCCACCAGTGACGGGTCGTTCTCATTCACGATCTGTCCACCCCGGGCATATATCATGGCCAGCAGGGGCAGGCCCAGCTGGTGCGCTTCTTCCACGCATGCGCCCAGGTCCGAGAGCATGCGGTCTTCGAGGTCGTTGCCGATATTGATATGCATGGAAACCA
>CAXNFJ010000171.1:0-5266 GCA_964201165.1 Desulfomicrobium sp. | reverse complement strand
CCCCATGAACCCGGCGGCCTGATCCAGGCCCGAAGATGTCTATTTCGATTCGTCCGGGGCGCAGACGTCCGTACTTGCTCCGAGCTTGTTCTTCCATCCTTTGAGGACCTCCAGGTACGCGCCGAAGCGCTTCCGGTCATCCTCGTTTTCCGCTTCGCGCAGCTGGGTTTCGGCCTTGGTGATCATCACTTCCAAATATTTCGGGTCCGTGAACCCGTGCAGGATGTGGCTCATTTTTTGGTGCCGTCCGAGCGCTGCTGCACCCACTTGTTGATGGTTTCCAAATACAAAAAGGTCTCCGTGTTCTGGATGCCGCCGATGGCCGAGAGGTCGTCCACCAGGAAGCGGCGCAGGTCGCTGCGCGAGGACACGTGAATTTCAACCAGCAGGTCGAACCGTCCCGACACATTGGACACGGACTGCACCCCGTCAAGGTCTGCGATTGCGCGCATGATCTGCGCGTTGGCCCGTCCCTCCAGGCTGACTCCGACGGTGGCGGTCAGGCCGTCCTCGAAGAACATGGGGTTCACCGACGCCGAGATGCGCAGGTAGCCGCTTTTGAGCAGCCGCTCAGTGCGCAGCCGCACCGTGCCGTCGGATACGCCCAGCCGCTGGGCGATGCTTGTAAAGGACTCGCGCCCATTGTCCTGCAGGGCGTCGATAATCTGCCGGTCCATCTGATCCAGGGTGATTTCTTTTTCGCTCATGTGTGCCTTGCTCCCGCGCAGCTCGTACTCAAGTCCTCAAGCAAAGACAAAGCCGTGGCTACGGTGCCTGCTGACGAGGAGTAATTGTGGTATCCGTTAATATATTGCTCTTTGATTCCTTGACAAGAAATTTTATGGCGATAAAATTGCGCAAATCGAATTTTAGCGGAGGATCGCATGAAACGAATACTGGACGATCTGGCGCGGCAGACCGCCGAACTGCGGGAAAACGGGCTTTTCAAGGCGGAACGGGTCATCACCTCGGCCCAGGGCGCGCGTATCACGGTGGCGGGAGGCCGCGAGGTGCTCAACTTCTGCGCCAACAACTATCTTGGCCTGGCCGGCGACAAGCGTCTGGTCGAGGCCGCGCACAAGGCCCTGGACCGTTACGGCTACGGCCTGTCCTCCGTGCGCTTCATCTGCGGCACCCAGGATGTGCACAAGGAGCTCGAAAGCCGCTTGTCCGAATTTCTGGGAACCGAGGACACCATCCTGTACAGCTCCTGCTTCGACGCCAACGGCGGCCTCTTCGAGACCCTCCTCGGCGCCGAGGACGCAGTCATCAGCGATGCCCTGAACCATGCCTCCATCATCGACGGGGTGCGGCTGTGCAAGGCCAAAAGGTTCCGCTACGCGAATAATGACATGGCCGATCTGAAAGCGCAGCTCCGCGATGCCGCGGATTGCCGCTACAGGCTCATCGTCACCGACGGAGTTTTTTCCATGGACGGCAGCATCGCCAATCTGAAGGCCATCTGCGATCTGGCCGACAGGCACGACGCCCTGGTCATGGTCGACGATTCCCACGCAGTGGGCTTCATGGGCGAGAATGGGCGCGGCACCCACGAGCATTGCGGCGTCATGGGCCGGGTGGACATCATCACCGGCACCCTGGGCAAGGCCCTGGGCGGGGCCTCCGGCGGCTACACGTCGGGGCGCAAGGAGATCGTCGAGTGGCTGCGGCAGCGCTCCCGGCCGTATTTGTTCTCCAATACGCTGGCGCCGGTCATCACGGCCACGTCCCTGGCCGTGTTGGACCTGATCCGCGAAGAGCCGGAGCTGCGCGTGAGGCTGGAAGAGAACAGCCGGTATTTTCGCGAGGCCATGACCGAGGCCGGGTTCACTCTGGTTCCGGGCGAGCACCCCATCATCCCCGTCATGCTGGGGGATGCGGTCCTGGCCCAGCGCATGGCGGCACGCATGCTTGAAGAGGGAATCTACGTGGTGGGGTTCAGCTTCCCGGTGGTGCCCCAGGGGAAAGCCAGGATACGCACCCAGATGAGCGCGGCGCATACTCGGGAGCAACTGGAGCAGGCGGTGGCGGCGTTTGTGAAGGTTGGGAAGGAGCTGGGAGTGATTTAGGGCTGGCTGGTGGGAGGAAGGCGTTAAGCAGGAGAGGAGAGGGGAGGATCGGGCAGGATGGGGGAGGCTGGGCGGGTTGCCGGGATGGCGGCTCGTCGAAACTCCTTCGCCGGCCTCGTAGAGTCGCAGTGTCGCTGCTGACGAACAGCGGCCTGCGCTCCGGGCGGAAGGCGACAATGCGACAAACGATGCCTGGCTCAGTCGGACAGTCGACGCCCACCATCCCGGCAACCCGCCCCGCCTTGAGCTGGAGCGAAGGTTTTGTGGGAAAGAAGATGGAGTGTTCCGAGCGTTCGGGAATGGTGGGAAAGAAATTTCGAATGATGCAGGGTACGAGGAGAAGGAAATGGAAAAAATGAAAGCGCTGGTAAAGGCCAAGCCCGAGGTCGGAATCTGGATGGAAGAGATTCCCGTGCCCGAGGTCGGCCATAACGATATTCTGATCAAGGTCGGCAAGACCGCCATCTGCGGCACCGACATCCACATCTACAACTGGGATGCCTGGGCCGAGAAAACCATTCCGGTGCCCATGGCCGTCGGGCATGAGTTTGTGGGCCGCATCGTGGACATGGGGTCCGAGGTGCGCGGCCTCAAGATTGGCGATCGGGTTTCCGCCGAGGGGCACATCACCTGCGGTCACTGCCGCAACTGCAAGGCGGGCAAGCGCCACCTCTGCCGCAACGCCATCGGGGTGGGCGTGAACCGTCCGGGCTGCTTCGCGGAGTACGTCTGCGTTCCGGCCGTCAACGCCTTCAAGATCCCCGACACCATCTCCGGTGACGTGGCCGCCATGCTCGATCCCCTTGGCAACGCCACGCACACGGCCCTGTCCTTCGACCTGGTCGGCGAGGACGTGCTCATCACCGGGGCCGGACCCATCGGCATCATGGCCGCAGGCATCGCCCGCTTCTGCGGAGCCCGCCACGTGGTCATCACCGACGTCAACGACTACCGCCTGGACCTGGCCCGCAAGATGGGCGTCAGCCGGGCCGTCAATGTGGGCAGCGAATCCCTGGCCGAGGTCATGGCCGACCTGCACATGTCCGAAGGCTTCGACGTGGGCCTGGAGATGTCCGGCAACCCTCATGCCTTCCGGGAAATGCTCGCGCAGATGAACCACGGCGGACACATCGCGCTCCTCGGCATCATGCCCTCGGACACGGCCATCGACTGGGGGCAGGTGATCTTCAAGGGCCTCAAACTCAAAGGCATCTATGGCCGGGAAATGTTCGAGACCTGGTACAAGATGACGGCCATGCTGCAGAGCGGGCTGAACATGGCCCCGGTCATCACCCACAATTTCGCGGCCGAGGATTTTCAGAAAGGCTTTGACGTCATGCGCTCCGGAAAATCCGGCAAGGTCATTTTGGACTGGCCTGCGTAAGCGGGGAAGGTTTTGACGGGTTCGTGACGAAGCTTCAGGCGGAGTCGACGGTGGTTGCCGCGGCGCTCGCCGCGCGACGTGATTGAAAATGTCCCGGGATGCCAGCGCACCCCGGGACATTTCGTTTTAGATGGTGGCTTCGCACGCCAGGGCGATTTTCGGCGTACCCGGGTCCAGGGCGATCAGTTCTTCGGGAGAGTCCTGGTCCAGATCGGACCGGCCATCCAGGACGGCCTGCAGGCGATCGTCGTCGCAGGCATTTTCCCATTTGGCGACGACAATGGTGGCGATGCCGTTGCCGATCAGGTTGGTGATGGCTCGGGCTTCGGACATGAAACGGTCCACGCCCAACAGAATAGCCAGGGCCGCGATGGGCACGGTTTCCAGGCTTTGCATGGTCGCGGCCAGGGTGATGAAGCCGCCGCCGGTGACAGCCGCCGCGCCCTTGGAGGTCAGGAGCAGGATGAAGAGTACATAAAGCTGGGCTTTCAGATCCAGGGGCGTATTGGTGGCCTGGGCCAGAAAGACAAAGGCCATGGTCAGGTAGATGCACGTGCCGTCCAGATTGAAGGAATAACCCATGGGCAGGGTCAGGCCGACCACGGAACGGTCGCAACCGGCGAGTTCCATTTTGGCCAGCATGCGCGGCAGGGCCGCTTCCGAAGAGGATGTGCCCAGGACCAGCATGATTTCTTCTTTGATATAGCGGAGATACTTGTAGAGGCTGAAGCCGGCCCAGCGGCATACGGTCCACAGGATGACGAAGATGAACAGGGCGCAGGTCGTGTAGACGCCGGCCATAAGGGCCATGAGCTGCTTGAGCGTGCCCACGCCGTGCGCGCCGACAACGTAGGCCATGGCGCCGAATGCACCGAACGGCGCGAAATACATGACATAATGAATGACTTTGAACAGACCCTTGGAGAACTCGTCAATCCACTGCACGACCAAGGCAGTCTTGGAGCCCATGGAGGACAGGCCAAGGCCAAAAAGAATGGAGAAGAACAGCACCTGCAGAATATCGCCCTTGGCAAAGGCCTCGACAATGGAGGTGGGGACGATGTTCATCAGAAAATCGACAGTGGACATCTTCTTGGCCGCGCCGACATAGGTGTCCACCTTGGACGGGTCCAGCGTGGACAGGTCGAGGTTCATGCCAACGCCGGGCTTGTATACGTTGACCACGACCAGGCCGATGCCCAGGGCGATGAGAGTCATGGTCCAGAAGTAGAGCATGGTCTTCAGGCCCACGCGGCCGACCTTGTTCATGTTGCCCATTTTGGCGATGCCGACCACAATGGTGCAGAAGATGATGGGGGTGATGATCATTTTGACCATGCGGATGAACACGTCGCCGAGAGGCTTGAAGTTTTTGGCCATTTCCGGAGCCACGACACCGAAAATTATTCCGGAAATAATGGCGAAGATGACCCAGAAGTACAGGGACGTGTAAATTTTTCCTTTTCCAATCATGCCGCTCTCCTTGTGCTGCGCGGAAACCTCGTGGCCTCCGTCTGTTTCGTTTGAGTATATCTGCATAACGTCGCCGTGGTTTGGACGCCTGTTGCGCGTCGACCGTTGATCCAGGCGAATGCGTTCGTGTGCGTATCAGATGGAGATTATTAGGCAATTCTGGCGCATGACGAATCGTTCCGGGGAGGAATTCTGCATGCGCGCATAAATTCGATACCAAGCACGGGTCGTGCCATCTGTGTTGGATTAAATAGCGTATATATTTCGGATTGTTGAATGTTTGGCTTGATTGACCAATCGGATTTGTTCCTGTCTTGCGGGAAAGGCATTTTCCTGTCAG
>CAXNFJ010000170.1:0-5284 GCA_964201165.1 Desulfomicrobium sp. | reverse complement strand
AGCTCTGGCCAAGGCCATCATGTACATGCTCATCCCGGAAACGGCTCTGGGTGCGCTGGTGGAGGCGCTGGGCGTGACAGCCATCAACGTCACCGCGCAGACTCTTTTTGATGCGCAGATGGAGAAGGCCTATCTGGCCACTTCCTTTGACAAGGATGGCTCCGTTTCCGATTTCAGCGGCCTGGGGTCGGGTGGTCTGCAGGGCGCCAGGGAGTTTGTGGACATTTTGTGTGATGGGACCCCGGAGATGGTGGCCCAGGATCTCGTGGACAAGTCCAAAGCCACGGATTTCGGCAAGGGCGCGAACATGATCGCCATCCGGACCATCGCCAAGTCCGTGCGCAGCACGGTCGATAACGGCAATCCTCTGGTGTTTACCGAAGACGGCCCGCTCATGACCGCCTGCGCCAGGATCCGCAAGACAACGCAAGACATAAACGACTGCGCCAAGATCTGGGGCGTGGAGATTGCCCTGGCCGCGAGCGGCGAACGCGATCTGCCCGGCGGATTGGACAAGGGGCAGACCCGCGCCTTCGTCACGATGTTCGAGCAGCGGCAGAAGGCGCGCGAACTCGCCAGACAGACTATCGCCGAAGCCATGGTACGCACCTTCGAGGAGCGTCATCGGGCGGAAGTTTCCTTGGATGAAGGGGAGGCGGTCAAGGAATATGAGGCGCTCCTGCGTCTTTTCAAGCAGCTCGGGATTGAAACCGAGGGCTCCGCATCCCTGGATCAGGAGGGAAGCCCCTACAACGTCATTTCATCCTGGATGGCCTCTGATCGGGAAAAGCAGGTCAATGCCGTCAAGGCGGTGCAGAAGTTCAAGGACGCGTATTCATTTGTCCTGCAATCCAGAAACGTCGCGGAAGATGCCTACGCCAACATCGTGGGCGCGGGCAGTCAGCCGCTGCCCCGACCGCTGACCGGCTCGCTTCCCCTGACCGCCAAACCGGACATGGATGTGCAGATCGCCCGCGCCTATCTCTCGGAGGTGAGCGGGCTCGGGGCCAAGGTGATCAAGGACCTCGAACTGATCAAACAATCCCCGCTGGAAGGGGCGTACGACAAGGAGATGGTCAACAAACTCTATGAGGTCCGTTTCAAGCGCGCCTATTGGTCCAGCATGATGCGTGCGGCCGGCGAGGCGCAGAAACTTCATTGGAAGGTTGAGATTTTCGACAAGCAGGCTCTCTCCGACAAGCTCAAGGAAGCCGCCACTACGTCGAGTGCGTTCAGTGAAGAGGACGAAGCGCTGATGCTCGAATTCCGCAAGCATTATGAAATCGCGGGAGATTTTGTGATCGACCTGTCCGGGCCCGAGCGGATTGAATCGGGACAAAAGGCCGAGCTTGTATGCCGGGTCAGGATTCAGGCTGCGGGTCAGGAGCCCAGGGACGTGCCCGCGGACATTGCCAGGCAGCTTTCTTTCGCCTGGAAGTCCGGAAAGGCCGCACTCGGGGAAGGCAAGGCCGCCACGCGCAGCTACACTCTTGAAACCCTCGGCAGGCATGCCTTCACGGTCACGGTCACGCGCGCCGTTCTTGGAGGCGGAAAGACTGCGGCGCAGGTTGTGGGCTCCACGGACTGGACGGTGGAGGTCGTGCTCCCGGCAAAACAAGCCGAAGAGGAAAGGGACGAAGAAGCCAAGGAAGCCCAGGCCGCCAAGGACGCCCAGAAAACGGCCGAAGAACAGGCCGCCAAGGATGCGCAGAAAAAAGCCGAGGAGCAGGCCGCCAAGGACACGCAGGGCGGCGCGACTTCAACTTCCGGGCAGTCCGTCCAGATGAAGGATGACGGCACCTGGTTCAAGTCGGGTCTGGCCGGTGGCTGGACGGTCGAACACAACAAGGCTCGGCACTGGACGGCCAAGATGAAGCGCGAGATCTCGGCCAAATCCAAGGATTGCCCGCCCCAGACCGTGCACGGCAGCGTCAGCGCCAAGCTCGAAAGCAGCTTCCTGCCCAAACCCGAAGAGATCGACGCGAAGCTGCGCGGCTTTGTCGAAGGTAACGGCTGGTATCCGGAAGAGGAATCCATGCAGTCCTTTGCTCTTGGCAAGTACAAGGGCAAGATGATCATCTCCACGCTCAAGTACAAGGCCGGTTTCGGCAACCCGATGGCGGGCTACCGTGGCGGGACCGCGCATGTTCACGGATATGCCCTGGCCGTGCATGAGACCGAACGACAGATGATCAGTATCAACTTCAGCGTCTATGGCGGAAGCTGCTGGGACAATTCCGGCAAGGATAACGCCATGTCCCAGGCCCGCACGGGCAAGGCCGAAGCCTTGGGGATCATTCAGGCCTTGAGTCTGCACGAGACCGAACAGGAGAGTCCGGCCACGGCAGAGGCTCCTGTCGTTGAGCCTGTCCAGGCCGAGAAGGAAAAGGAAAAGAAATACCGGCTCACCCTGACCCGCGTTTCCCCTGCGACCGGACCGGTCGTGGTGGGGACGCCGGTGGCCTACAAGGCCGTCCTGAGCGGGGACAAGCCCGAGGGTGAGGTCCGCTACCAGTTCGAGCCGCACCCCGATGTGGCTTTCACACCCCATGAGGGGCCCTCGGCGTCGACCACGGCCGTATTCTCCGTCCCCGAAAAAGTGGGCGTGTGGGTCACCGCCATGGATAAGACGGGCACCATCGCCACCTCGGACCAGCTTGAAATCGAGGTGCAGCAGCCCCGCTTGGAGCTTGTCATCGAGCCTCGGCAACCGTTGGTCGGGCAGGAGGTCAAGGCCCGGATATCGGTCAAGCCCGAGGTCAAGGACATCGATTTGCGCTGGATGCCCGTGCCCGGCAACGCCAAGCACGTCGCGACATCGAAAGACAACCGCGAACTCACCTTCTACTTGAAGGATGAAAAGTCGGCCGAAATCCAGGTCAACGCGCGCGTGCCCTTCAGTGGCGAGGATCTTGGCGAGGCCAGGGCCTCCGCCACGGCCAAGAAGTATGCAATCACGGTTTCCGCGCCCAAGGCTCAGGGGCCGCCGCCGCGGATCTGGAAGGAAGGCGTGGGTCTGGTGACCGTGGACAAGGCCATCGCCGTGGACCAGATCGTGGAATTCTCCGTGGCCATGCAGCCTGCGGTATTGAGCGCGCCGGTCACATATCAGTGGAAGGTGGAGAACGGTCCGTGCCGCGTCAGCAATCCATCCTCCTCCGTGGCCCGCGTCACCGCCAACGCGGCCGGGACCTGCGACCTGTCCGTGACTGTGCGCGACCGTAATGACGTTGAACTGGGTACCGGCCAGGGCAGTTTTAGCGCCATCGTGACCCAGGAGGCGGTGAAACAGGGGCAGCAGAAAGCCCAGGGCGTCACCGACGCCGCTGCCTTGATCAAAAGCGCCACCGACAAGGCGCGCAAGGGCGATTACGACGGGGCGATCAAGGATGCCGAGAAAGCGGTCGGGCTTGATCCCAAAAACACGACGGCAACGGCCCTGGCCGACACATTGCGCAAGGAGCAGGAGAAAATCCACGCGCAACTGGCCAAGACCAGGCAGCTCATGGAGGAGAACCGCTACGGCGACGCGCAGAAGGAGCTCCTCGTCGCCAAGAACCTCAGCGGTTATTATGCGCCCATCCTGGAGGCCGAAGAGGAGCTCCGGGTGCGCTGGAGCGCATACAACCAGGAAGTCAACGACACGATGCACGAGATCCGGACCGCCAGCAAAAAGAAGGAATTCGGGAGAGCCCTTGAGATCGCCTCCGCGTGGCGGGCCTCGACCAGACTCGATCCCCATGCGGACAAGGAGCTGAAGCAGCAGGAGGACTGGGCGCGCAAATGGAAGACCCAGAAGGATCTCCAGCTCGGCATGCTCCTGGCCGGCGTGGAAAAGATGAAGGCGTACGACTATCCTTCGGCCCTGCAGCGCTTCACGGAAGGATTCGCCAACGGCAACCCTATCTATAGCGGGTCCGAGCCCGAGTACAAGGAAGCCGTGGCCCTGCAGGCGCGGGCGGTCAGCAGCGACAAGCGTCTCAAGGAACTGGTGCCCCTGGTCCGCGCGGCGGTCGAAAACAAGGCCGACACGCCGGCCGACAACGAGCGCGGCCTCAAGGCCGCCGAAGAGGCGCTGAACCTGCAGCCGAACAACTCAGAGCTCGTCACCTGGCGCCGGATGCTGCTGGAACGGGCCGGAAAAGCCCAGCCTGACACCGGCTCGACGGGTTCCGGCACGCCGGGTTCCGCCACGTCCGGTTCCGACGCGTCGGGTTCCTTCACGCCTGATGGCGGTGCGCCGGTCCAGACTTCCTCGGTGGGAAAAGAGGCGGCCCAGGCCCTGTGGAAGGAGGCGGAGCAGCTGCAGCTCGGCCAGGACTACGCGGGGGCATTGCAGAAATACAAGGAGGGGCGCGTTCTCCATGCGGACCCGGCCATCGAGGACCGGATTAAGAAGCTGGAGAAGTATGTGGCCCTGTCCAAGGGCGCCACGCCCAAGTCCACCCTGCCTCCCGGGCAGGCCCCGAGCTCCGGCCAAGGGTTGGCGCCTTCACCCGCGGACGGTACGACCCGGACGCCTGCGGCACCTGCCGCGGGATGGAAGCCCGTGACACTGGGCAACGTCAGCTTTGCGATACCCGAGTCCTGGACTCAGAAAACCGGGAGCGAGCCCGGTGTGGAGGTCCTGCACCTCTTTTGGGATGGGGATTTCGATGCGCCGAAGCACGGCATTTCCGGCGGGGTGTCCAGTGATTACGCCACGGCAAAGAAGGAGATGGTCGGGGCCAAGGCCGTGACGTTGAACGGGGCAAGCGTGCTGCGCGTCGATGACGGACCGGCGATCAACCTGCTTTTCCCGGCCATGGCGGGCAACAAGGGCGTGGCCATGGTCATCTTTCGCGGACCGAGCGGCGCGCAGGCGACCATTGACGCGGTTTTGAAGACCATGGTGGTGCGGTAGGGAAAAGTCCGGTTTCGCTGGATTGCCGCCTCGCAAGGTGGGCATGGTCGCGTGGCGGATTTGGCTATTTCCCGTCCCGTTCATACATGACCACGCCCACCTGTTCGATGTGCTCCCGCAGGCCGGGATGGTCGAGGTCGGCGAAGAGGGACAGGTCGATGAGCCAGGGCAGGAGCAGGTCGTCCAGATCGGACATGAGGCCCAGCAGGTGGTTGTGAGTCAGCCTTTCGCCGACCAGGGTCAGGTCGATGTCCGATCCGGGTTTGAAGGTGCCCATGGCGCGGGAACCGTAAAGAATCGCCTTGTCCACCTCGGGATACAGGGCCAGTACAGACTTGATTTCGAGTATGGCCTCTTCGGGCAGTCCGAAACGCATCAGGG
>CAXNFJ010000169.1:0-5288 GCA_964201165.1 Desulfomicrobium sp. | reverse complement strand
AGGAAGATTCATGTCCACACCATCCTGCATCATCGGCATCGACACCGGCGGCACCTACACCGACGCGATCGTTCTCGAACGCGCATCCGGACGGGTCATGGCCAGCGCCAAGGTGCCGACCACGGCCCATGATCCGGCCCTGGCCATCGGCCGGGCCATGGAAAAGGTCCTTGCGGCCTCGGCCGTGGCTCCGCAGCATATCGGGCTCATCACCGTGTCCACCACCCTGGCCACCAACGCCCTGGTGGAGGACAAGGGCGCGGAGGTCGGCCTCCTGCTCATCGGCAATGACAATCGTCTGCACATTCCGGCGGCGGACATGCGCTTCATCCCCGGAGGCCATAAGGCCAAGGGTGTGGAGGCCGCTCCTCTGGGCATGGAGTTCCTGATCAAGGGCATCACCGAAATGAAAGGGCACGTGGACGCCTACGCCATCTGCGCCTTGCTCGCCTTTGAGGATCCAACCCACGAACTGATCGCGGCCAAGGCCGTTGAACTCCTTGATCCCAAGCCCGTGTTCTGTTCCCATCAGGCCAGCAGCCGCCCCGGCATGCAGGAGCGCGCCACCACCGCCATCCTCAACGCCCGCCTGCTGCCCGTCATGCAGGATTTCCTGCACAGCATCACCCAGTCCATGCAGCGTCTTGGATTGTCCTGTCCGGTGCGTATCGTACGCTGCGACTGCCAGAGCATGGATCTGGAGCAGGCCCTGCGCAATTCTTCGTCCACCGTGGCCAGCGGACCTGCGGCCACGGCCCTGTTCGGTGGGCATGTCGCGGCAGGCGAGACGGCATTGATTGTCGACGTGGGCGGTACGACCACGGACATCACCCTGATCCGCGACGGCAGACCCGTCATCCGCGAAGAAGGCATGACCATCGGCTCATGGCGCACCCACGTGCGGGCCGTGGAAATGTACACCGTGGGTCTGGGCGGCGACAGTCTTGTACGCGTGGAAAACAACGGGCTGTCCCTTGGGCCGGCCCGGGTCATGCCCCTTTCCCAGGTCCACCTTGCCCTGGAAGGAGCGGCTTTGGCGGCCATGGAGCATCCTGAAACCTGGCTCGGAGCGGACCTACGCGGCCAGTGCGTGCATTTGGCCCCGAATGTGGACCCCGGCGACGATCCGATCCTACGCTGGCTCGCCAGTCATGGACCTGCCACGCCATGGCGATTGCGCTCGGAACTGAGCCTGGCCGAATCCAGACTGGAAAAAGCCATCGCCCGGCTGCAGGCCGGACGGCAGGTCATCGCCTGCGGTTTCACGCCCACGGACGCCCTGCATGTGCTGGGACGCCTGAAACTGGGCAACGTGCGGCCCGCCCTGGACGGGGCACACGTCCTGGCCGCGCTGCTGGGCCTTGCACCGGAAGCGTTTTGCTGGAATGTACTGGAAAAGGCCCAGGCCACCATCGCCAGCACCATCCTCTGCGCCCTGGGCAACCGGGAGGTGGGGCCGGCCCTGGCCAAATTCATGCATCAGGCGGATCCCAATGCGCTGCTGGACATTTCCATCCGGGTCCGCCCCCGAATCATAGGCATCGGCGCGGCCGCCCCGTATCTGCTGCCGGAAGTGGCCGCCGCGCTGGGCACCGAAGCGGTCTTTCCGGAACACTACGAAGTCGGCAACGCCCTGGGCGCGGCCTTCATGGACACCATCAACAGCACGGAGCGAGCATGCACTACAAAGAACTGAGTTTCGCGGCGGCCATGGAGATCTGCAGCGAGAGCGAACTGTCCGAGGTCGTCCACGCCTGGATTCCCGGCGGACCGGGTTATGTGGTCCACGCCTGGGCCGAAGTCGAAGAGGCCGTCTACGATCTGACGGAAAGCGACCGACCCATGCGCAAGGCCGACTATTACGCGCGCATGGGCGTGCGAAAGGAACTGACCCGACGCTACGGACGGGTGGAGTATTTTACCCTGATGGCCGAAACCGGCAGCTTCGGACCGTTCGACAAGAAATTCTTTTTCGCCAATCAGACCGCATTCCTGCCCCAGGCGTGACGACCCAGCCCTTTGCCGGTGAAATCGCGGCTCTGCTGGCCGCCTTCATCTGGGCCATGGCCACCTTCCTCTACGCCCGCACCGGCAACCGGGCTCCGGCCCTGTTTTTGAACCTGGTCAAGGGTTCCATTGCCGTGCTCATGCTGGGCCTGACCATCCTTGTTCTGGACGATGCGGCCCCGAGCTTGAGCGCCTCGCAGTGGTTGTGGCTGGCGGGCAGCGGAGTGGTGGGCATCAGCATCGGCGACAGCGCCTATTTTGCGTCCATCAAACGCATCGGACCCAGCCAGACCCTGCTGGTCGAGTCCCTGGCCCCGCCCCTGACCGGCGTCCTGGCCCTGTGCTTCCTGCACGAGGCCATCGGGTTTTGGGCCTGGGCCGGCATTTTTCTGACCATGACCGGCATCCTCTGGGTAGTCACGGAACATCGGCCCCAGGGGCGCCTCAGCGTGCCGGGCCTGGGCTTTGCCAGCCTGGCCGCCCTGTGCCAGGCCGGAGGCATGGTCATGTCCAGGCAAGTCATGGTCACCTCCGCCATCACTCCCCTGTGGGCCGCCCTGGTCCGCCTGGCAGCCGCCAGCCTGGTGCTGTGGACCGTCCTGCCCCTGGTCAAGCCGGACCTGATCCTGCGTCGCGATTCCTGGCGCGCCATCGGCACGGCCCGAAAGGGCTGGCTGCTCTTCACCCTGGCCGTCTTTCTCGGGACGTTCCTGGGCATCTGGCTGCAACAGGCCTCCCTTAAGTTGACCAGCGCCGCCATCGCCCAGACCCTCATCTCCGTCAGCCCCCTCTTTGCCCTGGGCCTAGCCCGCTGCAGCGGACACAAGGTATCCCGCCGCAGTCTCGTCGGAGCCCTGGTCACATTGGCCGGCGTGGCCCTCTTTTTCCGCTGACGCAGTCTGGCAGTCTTCATGCGGTCCGGGTCGGGGCTTGCCTTTTGGCTTCGTCCTGCTATCTCGTGTACTCCAAACCCTGACCTTTCTCCACGGGAGTTCCATGACAGAGTCACCCTCCTGCTCCGCCCAGTCCCAGGCCGATCCGGTCAACCTGGTCATCTTCGGCTCCACCGGAGACCTGGCCATGCGCAAGATCTACCCGGCCCTGGCCTCTCTGTGTCAAAACAATCTCCTGAGCCACGACACGCGCATCCTGGCCGTGGGCCGCACAGACCTGACCCGGGAACAGTATCAAAACCTGATCAAGGAAAAGCTCGCCGGAGTCGTGCCCCCTGCCTGCCTGGCCGATCTGGCGCCCCGGCTCAGCTATCTGCGCCTGGACCCGGACGAACCGGAATCAGGCTATATCCTCGCCACGGCGCTGGTCGAGCTTGACGGAGATGCGCAAAAAAACCGGCTTTTCTATCTGGCTGTTCCCCCCGAGGCCTACATTCCCCTGGCCACCGCTCTGGGCGAAGCCGGGCTGGGCAGGGAGAAGGAGGGGACAACCGTGCGCATCGTCGTGGAGAAGCCTTTTGGTCGCGATCTGCCCACGGCCCGTGAACTCGACACGGTCCTGCATCGGTACTTCAAGGAACGCCAGATTTTCCGCATCGACCACTACATGGCCAAGGAAACCGTGCAGAACGTCCTGCTGCTGCGCTTCGCCAACGCCCTTTTCGAACCCGTCTGGAACCGCCGCTATATCGATCATATCCGCATCACCGCCGCCGAGACTCTTGGCGTTGGCCACCGGGCCGGGTTTTACGACAAGGCCGGGATACTGCGGGACATGTTCCAAAATCACATGATGATGCTTCTCTCCTTGTGCGCCATGGAACCGCCGTCCATATTCGAAGCCGAGCTGGTCCGCGACGAGCGCTCCAAGGTTTTCCGGGCCCTCAAACCCCTGAACCTGAGCCGCCTGGACGAACAGCTGATCCTCGGTCAGTACGGACCGGGCATGATCGATGGCAAGCTCGTGCCCGGCTACCTGCAGGAACCCGGAGTGCCCCCGGATTCCAGCACTCCCACCTTCGCCTGGATGAAAATCTATCTTGACAACTGGCGCTGGCAGGGCGTGCCCTTCCACCTTTGCTCGGGCAAGCGGCTGGAGGCCAAGCACACCGAGATCACGGTCCAGTTCAAAAGCGTGCCCGTGTCCATGTTCCGCAAGACCCACGGCGAAATCATCCCGCCCAACCGGCTGGTGCTGGGCATCCATCCGAACGAGGTGGTGCGCCTGGAAGTGCAGACCAAAGGCCAGGGCTCGCAGCTCTGCCTGCAACCGCAATCCATGGAATTTTCCTACGGTGCCCTGTCGGCTCTCGGACGCATCGACGACTACGCCAAAGTGCTGCTGGACTGCGTCACCGGCGACCAGACCCTTTTCTGGCGGCAGGACGCCGTGGAGTTGTGCTGGGGATTTTTGACCCCCATCCTGGACCGCTGCGACTGCCCGGACAGCGACATGACCCTGCACACCTATGCGGCAGGCGGACCTGGCCCGAAGACGGCGCAAAGAGCCGGCGCATGAGCACCTGGCTGCAGTTTTCGGACGAACAAAGCTACGGCCGCGCCGGGGCCAGCCACGTGGGCCGTGCGGCGCGCCGGGCGCTTGCGGCCGGCCCGATCTTTCGGCTGGCCCTATCGGGAGGCAACAGCCCCCTGCCCCTTTTCCGGGGCTTGACCGACCCGTCCCTTTTCCCGCCGCGGCTGTGGCTTTGCACCCATGTTTTTTTTGTGGATGAACGCATGGTCGCCCCCGGCCACCCCGATTCCAACTTCGGTTCCATAACCACGCATCTGCTGGACCGCGTGCCGATCCCGGCCGTCAACGTCCACCGCATACGCGGTGAGTTGCCCCCGGAGCAGGCTGCCCGCGAATATGCACGGCAACTCGTGCGACACTTCGGTTGCGGACCGGCTGAAATTCCGGCCTTTGATCTCATCGTCCTGGGCATGGGCGCGGACGGCCACACCGCCTCCCTTTTTCCCGGAGCGCAGCTTTCCCCGATCCATCCCCTGGTCTCCCCGATGTCGCCGCCCCGGGCAAAACCCCATGTGGCACGGCTGACCCTGACCCCGCGGATCCTCAATGCCGCGCGGGAAATCCTTTTCATGATTTCGGGCGCGGACAAGCACCCGATGCTACGCGCTCTTCGCTCTGGCGACAGGACTCTGCCGGCATCCCGGATCGACGTCCGACCTCAAAGCTGGTACCTGTATCCCGCGCTTACCGACAACAACCCATCATCCCACGGGAGGTCCCATGGCCGGTTTTGAAGGCATCAAATGGGCTGATTTTCAGGCGAGATACCTGCTCCGCGACAAGTCTTACTCCAT
>CAXNFJ010000168.1:0-5289 GCA_964201165.1 Desulfomicrobium sp. | reverse complement strand
GACAGCGGGCGACCATGGCCTGGGTCTTGTCGGGAGCCGGTTCCTTGGTCGCGCGGTCATGGACCAGTTCCAGGGCCAGCATGGCGCCCAGGCCGCGCACATCGCCGATGAGGGGATAGCGCTCCTGCCAGGATTCGAATTTGGTCCGGACCTTGGCGGCAAGCGCCTGCCCTTCGGCCAGGACATGGGTTTCCAGTTCATCCACGGCTGCCAGGGCCGCCGCACAGCAGACCGGGTTGCCGCCGTAGGTGCCGCCCAGGCCGCCGATTTGCGGCGCATCCAGCAGATCCGCCCGGCCGACGATGCCGGAGATGGGCATGCCGCCGCCCATGCTCTTGGCGATCACGGTGATGTCCGGAATCACGCCCCAGTTTTCCATGGCCAGCATGGTGCCCGTGCGTCCGAATCCGGTCTGGACCTCGTCGGCGATGAAGACGATGCCGTTCTCCTCGCAGAGGGCCTTGAGTTTGGGGAAGTATTCCTTGGGCGGGACGATGAATCCGCCCTCGCCGGTCACGGGTTCGATGATGACGGCGGCCAGATGCTCGGCCGCGGCGTTGCCGATGAAGCTCTTCCTGATCACGTCCACGCACTTGATGCCGCAGGACGGGTACTCGCAGCCCACGGGGCAGCGGTAGCAATAGGGGTAGGGTTGCCGATAGATTTCGGGGGCATAGGGACCGAATCCCAGCTTGTAGGGTTTGACCTTGCTGGTCAGGGACATGGTCAGCAGGGTCCGACCGTGGAACGCCCCGTCAAAGGCCAGGATGCCCTGTCTGCCCGTGGCATGGCGAGCGACCTTGACCGCGTTCTCCACGGCTTCGGCGCCGCTGTTGAACAGGGCGGCCTTCTTTTCGAAATCGCCGGGGGCGAGCTCAATGAGCTTCTCGGCCAGAGATACATAGCCCTCGTACATGACGATATGGAAGCAACTGTGCACGAGGTTTTCGGCCTGCGCCTTGATGGCCGCGACCACCTTGGGATTGCAGTGGCCGACGTTCATGACGCCGATGCCGCCGACAAAGTCGATGTACGTGCGGTCTTCCACATCCGTGATCGTGGCGCCGGAGGCGCTCTTGGCAAAGATGGGTGCCGTGTTGAAGACGCCGCGCGGGACCGCGTTTTTCCTGCGTTCGAACAATGTGTTATTGGTCATGATCCACTTCCTGTTGGAGTTTTTTCAAGCATAAAGCAAGCTGTGGACCAATTTGTAAAATTAAATTATTTTAGCAAGTTATATAAATATTAAAATATGAAGAGTGTGTTTTGATTTATAAATGAATCAAAAACGCTTTAATTGGGTGTTCAAACAAGTGGCGGAGTCAGGGGGTGACGAATTTGTAATTTTTTTGTCGCGCATCGCAGGTGTCGGCCTGGAGTTGGCCGCGCGTCTGTCAATGAACCGGCTTTAAGGCCGGTGAGACCGCGCGATTTTGCCACGGATGTCAAAATCGCAGCAGTTCCGTAAATGTAAGGGAAATGGAGTTCGGCGGTGCAGGGAAGGGCGTGAAGAGGCCTGGGTGTCGACGAGGCAAGGCTCTGTCCCTCTTTCGGCTGCGAGTCCGTTTTGTTGCTCCGCCACGAATACGTGTTGATTCAATAATGGATCGTTGTTGGGGAGCGGAAAGGGTGTTGTTGCTTGGGCTGAGTTGAAAAATGTGAATTAGAACAGAATAACAGTATGTTGCGATGATCTATGTCAAAAAAGACATATATAAAGCAGGTGGTTGATGTAGATACAAAAATGAATCACTTGATTTTGTGCTTGCTCATCTTGCGCACCACGGAGGGCTGGCTGATGCCCAGGTGCTTTGCGATTTCCCGTGTGTTGCCGTAGATCTTCCGGGCCCGGGCGAGCAGTTCGCGCTCCACTTTCTCCACCGCCGCGGTCAGGTCCAGGTCGTCATCCTGCTGTTCCCCCCCCATGGCGACGCTCAGGGCCTCGTCGATGACCCCATCGTCGCTCATGACCACGGCCTGCTTGATCAAGTTTCGCAGTTCGCGCGCATTGCCCGGATAGGTGTGGCCGAGCAGGAGTTCCATGCCTTTGGGGCTGATGCGTTTCTCCGTCTGGTACTGATCATTATACATGGCCAGAAATTTTTCGGAGAGTTCCAGGACGTCCTCGGGGCGGCTACGCAAGGGTGGAATTTCCAGTGCCAGGGCATTCAGGCGATAGTAGAGGTCTTCCCGAAACGCCTTGATCTTGACCTGCTCCTCCAGATTGCGGTTGGTGGCGGCGATGATGGCGCAGCGGATCTTCTTGGGCCTCGTTCCGCCCACGGGGATGAATTCGTTGTCATCCAGGCATTTCAAGAGCTTGGCTTGCAGATGCAGCGGCGTCTCGCCTACCTCGTCCAGAAAGAAGGTCCCGTCCTGGGCCACTTCGAGCAGGCCGGCCTTGCCGTCCTTGAGAGCTCCGGTGAAGGCTCCGCGCTCGTATCCGAACAGCTCGGCCTCGAAGAGGGACTCGGGCAGGGCTGCGCAGTTCACGGAGATGAAGGGACGGTCGCGGCGCTCGCTGTTCTGGTGGATGAATTTGGCCATCATGCTCTTGCCCGTGCCCGACTCGCCCAGAATGAGGATTTTGGAGGCATTGAAATGAGAGAGTTTCATGGCCTTGGCCACCACCCGCCGCATGCCCGGACTCTCCATGGCCAGGCCCTGGGAGTTCAGTTCGAGCATGGTCACTCCGGCCAGCTCGTCCTTGACCTTGGCCTGCTCGCGCTGGGCCTGGTCCAGGTCCCGGCGCAGGACGTTGAGCTCGGTCAAATCCCGTTCGTTGACCACGACCAGGGCCACGTTTCCCCGTTCGTCAAAGGTCGGGGTGCCGGTGACCAGGAGCTGTTTGCCCGTGCTGGTCGCGTTTTGGATGATGCTGACCTGGGCTTTTGATTTGAGCACCATGAGCGTCACGGATTGGTCCACGAAACCGCCCGTCACGACCTCGGCCATGTTTTTGCCCAAAAAGTCCTCGGCCCGGATTCCGTTCAGGCGCTCGGACGCCTTGTTGATGGACATGATCCTGCCCGTGCCGTCGCAGACCCAGATTCCGTCATTGGATGTCTGGAACACGGCCTGGAATGTCTGCAAGAGCTTCTGATGGGAGTCGAGTTTGGTGGCGAGTTCCTCGAAGCGCTCGGGGCGCTGCAGGCTGACGATGGCTCCGGCCAGCTTTCCGTCCAGCATGTGCGGCGTGATCTCGAAGAAGAGCTTCACGCCCCGGTCGACAATGCGTCCGCTGCCGTTGCGGAAGGCCTCGGTGGAGAGCGCGGCCTTGGCCAGGGGCGTGGCGATGGGCAGGAATTCAACGGCGTCCCGGCCCACGCAGTCGGAGAAGCGGCGGCCTTGGGCTTCCAGGAAGGCCCGGGCCCGTTCGTTGAGGTAAACGACCTTGCCATCCAGATCCATGGCCACAATGGCATAGCTGACGGAGTCAAGGATGGAGTAGAGTTCGGATACGTCGGGCATGGTGTCCTTGCTTGTTTGGTGACGGGTGCATGTGCATACTGTGAGTCGGGGCGATGTACAACCGCTGGAGCGGGGCGGGGCGTGGAAAAAAGAGGAGGCATGCTCCGTTCTTTAAAAAAACGGAATTTTCATTTGACAAGCGTGATCCTCCTGTCTACTAAGACCTTCCGTTAGCGCGGGCCAATAGCTCAATTGGTAGAGCATCTGACTCTTAATCAGCAGGTTCAAGGTTCGATTCCTTGTTGGCCCACCACAGTAAAATCAGGCCGCGTCGATCTCGATGCGGCCTTTTTTATCGCCGTATCGTCGCATTATTTCCTTTGCATTCCAAATCAAAGGGGCTTATGGCTCACCTCTCTCGCGTGAGCAGACTTGAGCCTTGAAGCCTTGCGGACCCTGTCCGGCAACGGCCCGTCATCATCTCGTCTTGGAGATTATCCATTCTTCCGGCACGTCCGGCCTTCGATTGCACATCACGCCAGTCGTTGATTTTCCTCCAACCACAGGACCATTTGTGGATTTTTCCTCTTTTTCTTTTGACCAGCGTTTGAACGTTGGCATCCGTGACTGCGGCTACGCTACCCCCACCCCCATTCAGATTCAGGCCATTCCATCGGTGCTCGAGGGCAAGGATGTCCTCGGCCTAGCTCAGACCGGCACCGGCAAGACCGCTGCCTTCGCCCTGCCCCTGCTGCAGCGCATGATCAATGCCGGGATTTCCGTGCGCGGCCCGGTGCGCGTGCTTGTGCTGGCCCCGACCCGCGAGCTCGCCTTGCAGATTCACGAAACGTTTATCGCGCTGGGCAAGCAGACCGGCATCCGGTCCGCCGCGATTTTTGGTGGAGTGGGTGAGACCCCACAGGTCAAGGCCGCGCGTCAGGCGAGCGTCCTGGTGGCCTGCCCCGGGCGTCTGCTCGATCTCGTCAACCGGGGCCTGGTGGACTTGTCCCATGTGGACACCCTGGTCCTCGACGAGGCCGACCGCATGTTCGACATGGGCTTTTTGCCCGATCTGCGTCGGATCATGGCCAAATTGCCAGCCAAACGGCAGAACCTGCTTTTTTCCGCGACCATGCCGCCGGAAATCCGCAAGATAGCCGATCAGGTCCTGGTTCAGCCCGCGGTGGTGCAGGTCTCCAACACGGCCCCGCCCGAAAAGATCCAGCATACCGTCTACCCGGTCTCCGCCGGGCAGAAGATGGCCCTGCTCGAAGCTTTTCTGGGCCAGACACCGCATGATTGCGTGCTCATCTTCACCCGCACCAAGCATCGGGCCAAGAGCCTGGCCCGCAAGTTGGAGCTTAAAGGGATGCTCGCGACATCCTTGCAGGGCAACCTCTCCCAGAACCGTAGGCAGGAGGCCCTGGACGGCTTTCGCTGCGGCAAATACCGGATCATGGTCGCCACGGACATCGCGGCGCGCGGCATCGACTGCGTGCGCATCACTCATGTCGTCAACTTTGATCTGCCGGACTCGGCCGAGAGCTACACCCACCGCATCGGGCGCACCGGCCGCGCCGACAAGAGCGGTGAGGCCATAACCCTGGTCACACCGGAAGACTCCGCCCAGATTAACGCCATCGAGCGCATCCTGGGCAACCGTTTGGAACGTGTGCGTTTGGATGGTTTTGTCTATTCAAGCGGTGGCGATGGCGGCAGCGAGTCCTCTTTCGAGATCCCGCGCCCGGCGCGCGCTCCGGGCAGAGCCCCTTCCAGGAACGCCCCTTCGGCACGGTCCGGGCGTCCCGCCTCGCGGAGCGGGGCTGATGCTCGGGGCTCGTCGCGTCCCTCCAGTCCCGGACGTTCGGGTTCAACGGG
>CAXNFJ010000167.1:0-5300 GCA_964201165.1 Desulfomicrobium sp. | reverse complement strand
CGGTCTTGAACCAGACATCCGTGGCCGTGCGGGTCTGCCCGTCCGTGGCGGTGTATGTGCCGGTCTGACTGTGGGAGTTGCCGTTTGCATCCACGGAGCTGGAAGCCGTGTATGCGGCGGAGATGGAGGCGATGCCCAGCTCCGCAAGGGAGTGCAGTTCACCGGTGGAGGTAATGCCATCTCCGTCGCTGTCCTTCCATATCTGCAACTCACTGAAAGCGGCATCTGCGGAATCAATGTTGCCGTCCTTGTTGGAATCCAGATCGGCCAGAGCCAGGAAACCATTGGCGGCCTTCTGGGCATTGGCGAGCACAGTGTTGTTGCCGAACAGCTCCGCACCGGTATCGATGGTGCCGTTATGGTTCAGATTGCGTACCAACAGGCCGTCATCAGAGGAAACCCAGGCTGTCTGTTCGGCAAAACCGTCTCCGGCGTGGTCGAAATAGGTGCCGGATGTCAGTGCGGTTGTCGTGACGCCGTCGCCGTTCAGGTCGAGAACGATGGGTGAGGGAATGGTGGAGGCGGTATTCAATAAATTGCGGATGTCACTCATTGCGCTGCCAAGAGCGCGGTGGACCGCCCCTGGAACCGTAAGTTCTTTGGGTACGGCATGACGTATCACAAACAGCCACGGCTGAAAGTGGCCCCTGCGGTGGTCGCTCGACTGAAAGAATACGCGATGCTTGTCGCAAGGGGCGCGGTCGATCCCTGCAAACTGTGATCGACGGACTCTCGCTGAAGCTGCGTGGATGGGTGAACTACTTCAAGCTGGCCGAAGTGAAGAACGTGTTCGAGGAGCTTGGCGGGTGGATTCGGCGTCGCGTGCGCTTGATCCTTTGGCGTCAGTGGAAACGGTCACATACACGGGCCAGGAAACTGATGCAGAGGGGACTGAGCGAAGAACGGTCGTGGACGTCCGCCACCAACGGGCATGGACCGTGGTGGAACTCGGGGGCCTCGCATATGAACGCGGCCCTCCCCAAGAACCACTTCGATAAATGAGGACTCGTGTCGCTGCTGGATCACTATCGGAAACTTCAATGTGTTGAACCGCCGTGTACGGAACCGTACGCACGGTGGTGTGCCTGGGAGCGCATCTTCTACGGGGAATTCGACGGTCGCCGTCGCAAACGCGTGCTGGTCAAGATTATCGGAGAGTGAGGTCGCGCTGCTCGTGTGCCGTCAAAACGCCTTCTCCATCCCTCGGGGAAGGCGTTTTGTCCTTGGGCGGCGTCCGCGTGTCAGCCCAGGTTCTTGGCCGCGAATTCCCAGTTGATCAGTTTTTCCAGCACGGCTTTGACGTAGTCGGCCCGGCGGTTCTGATAGTCCAGATAGTAGGCATGTTCCCACACGTCGATGGTCACCAGGGGCTTCAAACCGGAGGTTATGGGCGTGTCCGCGTTCATGGTGTTCATGACTTTGAGCTTGTCGCCATCAACCACCAGCCAGGCCCAACCGCTGCCGAAGCGGCCCACGGCCGCGGCGCTCAGTTCCTTCAGGCATGTGTCCATATCGCCGAAGGAATCGTTGATCTTGTTTTTCAGATCGGCCGGAGGCGTGCCGCCGCCCTTGGGGGAAAGGCTTTGCCAGTAGAAGGTGTGATTCCAGGTTTGGGCCGCATTGTTGAAGATGGCGGTCTTGTCCGTTTTGCCGCTGGTTGCGGCGATGATTTTTTCCAGGGGCATGTCCGCGAATTCCGTGCCCGCGATGAGTTTGTTGAGATTGTCGAGATAGGTCTTGTGGTGTTTGCCGTAATGAAAGCCAAGTGTCTTGGCTGAGATGACGGGTTCAAGGGCATTCTCCGCATAGGGCAGGGCTAGAAGTTCAATGGGCGCCGACCAGGCGAGGCCACGCAGTCCGCCCAGGGCAAAGAGGAGGGCTGCGCTGGAGGTCGCTGCCAGGAATTTTCGGCGGCTCAGGCCGCGTACGGGTTCGTGGGGGCATGTCTTCATGGTGTACCTCGGATGTAGTGATATTCTCCGAACAATCCCACAGGCCGCGAGCCGACATGCGAAGCGATGTCGATGTCCGCCAGGAGTCCGTGAGAGCCTAGCGTGCTTGTAGCGTGTTTTTCCAACTCAAGGCAAGCAGGAGTGATATGTGTCCGGCACGTGCGAGCGCGTCGCGCCGGATTGAATGATTGGTGGACGGATGCGTAGAAATGCAAATGGCCGCGCGAGGCGGCCATTGCAGAACAGGGCAGGAGCGTGCGGGTTAGAGGAAGAGGAATCCTTGAATCAGGCCGATCAGCGCCCCGAGCACCCCGCCGACCAGTTCCACGAAGCGGAATTCCTTGGACATGATGGACATCAGCAAGGCTTCCAGGCGTTCCATGGACAGGCCTTCGATCTTGTCCTGGAGAAGCTGGCGCAGATCCAGGGATTTTTCCAGTTCTCCCGTGGCGGTTTCGAGCAGACCCGGAACGATGCGGTCCAGTTCCGTGTCCAGCAACACCTTGATCTTGTCCATCATGGGGCCGTCCAGAAACATGGCGATCATGGGATTCAGGCCTCCCAGACGTTTGGACAGAAAATCGGCGAAGCCCTCCTGGATTTTTCCTTTGAGCGCGGCCGCGAATTCCGGCCGATGCATGACTTTTTGGATGTCGTCGTGGGAGAGCAGTTCGCCCTCGATGACCGCGGCGAGATTCATGGCCAGGGCTTTTTGACGTTTGGGAAAGATGCCCTGGATGGTCAAGCTGCCGATCTGCACGGGTCTGC
Source organism: Desulfomicrobium sp. (assembly GCA_964201165.1). Classification (GTDB taxonomy): domain Bacteria; phylum Desulfobacterota; class Desulfovibrionia; order Desulfovibrionales; family Desulfomicrobiaceae; genus Desulfomicrobium. Next base: position 2,580 of record CAXNFJ010000167.1, on the reverse strand, counting down.
GGGGATGGAAGAGCATCTTGATGGCGATGAAATTGGTGATCCAGCCGATAAAGGCGCAGATCAGAGTCGAAAACAGAAGCGTCAACAGCATAGAATTCTCCGAATCAGGGTAAGGCCGTGCTGAATATGGTGGCGCGCGTGATTATTCGGCGTCGAGAGGGATTTCCTGATCCATGGTGCGGGGGATGTCGTTGCGCAGCACGGTCTTGAGCTGTGCCGTGAAGGACGCCAGTCCCTGGATATGGATGCCATCCAGCATCTCGGCCTCGGATTCGATCGCGGAGCAGGGCTTGGCGCTGGACCAGATGAGGTGGATGCCGGCGGTCTTTTTGACGCCTTTGGCGTCTCGAAGTTCAATGGTGACCAGGGCGTTGGAGCGGCGGACCTGTTTTTTGACCTGGGCGGGCAGGGCCGGCACATTGAGCAGGTCGTCCTTGCCGAGGAACAGATAGGTCAGGGACATGCTCGGGCTGGACATGGCCTGGTTGCGGAAGCCGCTGTCCACACCCACGCCCTGCTCATGGGCGGACTGGATCATGCGGAACAGGTCACCGGCGATGCTCTGGGCGTAGTTTTTTTCTGTCATGGGATACCTCGTGTTGATGGGGCCGGGGCATGAAATGTCCCGACGCCCGGCTCCTCTACACGAGGCCTTCCCGTCAGGCAAGACGCAGATGGGTCAGGCGAAGGTGCGGCCGTCCCAGGCCCATTTGCACAGGTCCGCTTCCATGAACACGATGTAGACGCGCTGGCTTTCGATGCCCAGCTCCGCATGCATCATCCCGGTCAGGTTCGCGGCCAGGCTTTGGATTGCTTCAGTCTTGAGCCCCAGTGCACGCAGGGTCAGATGAGCCACAGGCTCCTCGGTGCCGGCAAAGAGCATGGACAGTTCGTCCTTGAGGATGATCATCATATAGGTTTCGGCCTTGCAGAGTTCCGTGCAGATGCAGCCGGAAAGGCTGCGCATGAGCCTGTTTTTGTCCTGGATGCGCACGTTGGTCGAAAGTTCAAGACTGGGCATGTTCGTCCTCCATTATTATTGTACCACCCACACGGTGCAGTCCTTGGCCAGATGGGTGACCTTGGTGGTCACGCTGCCGAACAGGAATTCCTCGGCTCGGGACACGCCCCGGCGGCCGATGACCAGGGTCCCGAAGTTTCCCTTTTGCTGAAATTGCAGGATGTCGCGCGCGATGGATGTGCCGATGCTGCACTGCGGCACCGGTTGATTGACCGGGGACTGGCAGTGCGCGACGTAGGAGATGGTCACCGTATCCGGTGCCAGGCCGTGTTCCGTCAGGTTGGACCTGGCCTGCTGCAGGAAGGTGCGGATGTGTAGCTCCTGGGCCTGTCCGGCCTCGATCCAGGAAGATTCGTCCGCGAAAAGATCCCGGTTGGGCGGACGCTCGATATAGAGGATCGTGACCAGGAAACCCGTGGTGCCGTCGAGAAGTTCAGCCACATAATGCACTGCCCGGGCGGCATTGTCGGACGCGTCCACGGCGATGAGAATTTTTTTGGGATTCATGTTCTCTCCTTAGGTGTTGATCCGTCCGCGGCGCATTTCATCGATCGCGGGCAAGAGGTCTTCGAGCAGTTCTCCGACTGTGAAATAGAACACGTCGGTGGTGGAAGAAAAGTGCATGAGCACGTTGTTCAGGGTTTGGGGCACATAGGGGTAGACCTTGCGCAGGTTGGCGAGGCGGTTCTTGAAGAGCAGGGAAAAGTCCGCTGCCTCGAGAGAAACATTCGTCAGGCCGTCGAAGTCAGTGCGTGGGATGTTGAAGGTGGTGCAGAATTTCTTGCCAACCAGAAAAAGCAGCAGGTTGCCGAGGCCGAAGATGTCCAGCCCGAAGGGATTTTCGTGGAATTCGTAGGTGTAGTCAAAGTCGATCCACACGTAATTTCCCGTGTCATGTTCCAGCCAGAGGTGGTCGCGGCGGATGTCCCCGTGGTTTTCGCCATGCCGGTGCAAAAAGTCGATGGCCCGGCAGGCCTCGCAAAACCTGTCCAGGATGTCCGGCAGCAGTTCGAAGAAATAGGTTTTGTGGTCCGCTTCCAGACGGTCGATGGCCAGGGAGAGGAGATCGCCCTTGACCACATCGAGCACGCGTACGTTGTTTCCCGCCGTGTCATCTCTTGAAAAGCCCTGCATGAAGCGGCCGTCGCCCCGCACCAGTTCGAGGATGCGTGCTTCCTTGCGCGGGCTGCGGAAACATTCGATCTTCATGCTGCCCAGGGACACGGGAAAGCGTTCAATAAACACCAGCTTGAGAATTTTGCGCTCACCCGTGGACAACTCTCGGCAACGTTTGACCCAGTACTTGGGGTCTTCCACGCCGAAGCTGCGTTCCTTTTCGTCGCGCAGCACCAAAAAATAGGTCCCGTCCAGCTCGATCACGTCCCCGTACTGGATATTCATGAACTCGGTGGTGTCGGTCAGCAGACGTCCGGCCCGTTTGCGCGGAAACTCGGGATCAAAGCGGCTCAGGATTTCGTAGGCATTGGTCATGCGTGCCTCCTGCGTCTGTACGCCTAGTGTTGCGTCCTTGAAATAAATAGATAATAAAGCCTCCCATT
>CAXNFJ010000166.1:0-5308 GCA_964201165.1 Desulfomicrobium sp. | reverse complement strand
TTCTCCAGAGCCTCTTCCAGGGCGCGCATGGTGTTCACGTCCAGGTCGTTGGTCGGTTCGTCCAGAAGCAGCACGTTGGCCTCTTTTTTCAGCATCAGCGCCAAGTGCAGACGGTTGCGTTCACCGCCCGAGAGCATGGCCACGGTCTTTTGTTGATCCGGCCCGGTAAAGTTGAACTTGCTGACATAGGCCCGGGAGTTGATGTCCCGGCCGCCGAGGGTGATGGTGTCGTACCCGCCGGAGACCATCTCCCAGACCGTCTTCTTCGGGTCCAGGACATCGCGGTCCTGGTCCACATGGGCCAGCTTCACGGTCTGACCGAGACGGATCTCCCCGCCATCGGGCTGTTCCTGGCCGGTGATCATGCGGAAAAGGGTGGTCTTGCCCGCGCCGTTGGGTCCGATGACGCCGACAATGCCGCCCGGAGGCAGAGCGAAATTCATGTCTTCCACAAGCAATTTATCTTCAAAGGCCTTCTTCACATGGCTGGCCTCGATGACCACGTCGCCGAGCCGAGGGCCTGAAGGGATGAAAAGCTCCAGGGTCTTGATCTTGTCCTTGGTCTCCTGGTTGAGCAGATTCTCATAGGACGAGATTCTGGCCTTGGCCTTGGCATGGCGACCCTTGGGAGACAGATTGATCCATTCCAGCTCATGCTTGAGCGTGCGCTGGCGGGCGCTCTCCTCCTTTTCCTCCTGGGCCAGGCGGTTCTGCTTCTGCTCCAGCCAGGACGAATAGTTGCCCTTCCACGGGATACCCACACCCCGGTCCAGTTCCAGGATCCAGCCCGCGACGTTGTCCAGGAAATAACGGTCATGGGTCACGGCGATGATGGTGCCCTGATACTGTTGCAGATGATGCTCAAGCCAGGCGATGGTCTCGGCATCAAGATGGTTGGTGGGCTCGTCCAGCAGCAGGATGTCCGGCTTCTGGAGCAGCAGGCGGCACAGGGCCACGCGACGTTTCTCGCCGCCGGACAGGATGCCGATCTTGGTTTCCGGTTCCGGACAGCGCAGGGCCTCCATGGCCATCTCCAGCTTGGAATCCAGTTCCCATGCGTCCTGTGCGTCGAGCTTTTCCTGCACATCGGCCTGGCGGGCGATGAGCGCGTCCATCTCGTCGTCGCTCATGGGCTCGGCGAACTTGGCGTTGATGTCCTCGAATTCCTGCAGGAGATCGACTGTTTCCTGCACCGCTTCCTGCACGATCTCGCGCACGGTCCGCTCCGGGTCGAGCTTGGGCTCCTGCTCCAGATAGCCGACGCTGTAGCCGGGGGAGATGACTATTTGCCCGTTGTACTCCTTGTCCACGCCGGCCATGATCTTGAGCAGCGAACTCTTGCCCGAGCCGTTGAGACCCAGCACGCCGATCTTGGCACCGTAGAAAAATGACAGGGAGATGTCTTTTATGACCGGTTTCTTGTCGTAAAACCGGGACACCTTCATCATGGAATAGATAATCTTATTCGGTTCGTCGCTCATGAGAAATAACCTCTGAATATGGATTGATTGTATGCACTATCCCCGGCTTTTGTTGCGGAGAAAAACCGGGAACGGGGGCTGCCGACAGGGCCGGCACACAAAAGAAAATCGGAGTTTGAAACAGACTAATGGCCGAAGCCGGGAATTTCCAGCCTCTTTTCCAGCCTGCGCAAGCCGTAGGAGGCCACACTGACCAGGGTCAGGTAGTAGACGCCGACGACCATGAAGACCTCGCTGAAGCGAAAGCTCTCGCTGGCGATGATCTTGGCCTGACCGGTCAGTTCGAAGCAGGTGATGACGTAGGCCAGGGACGAATACTTGATCAGATACACGATCTCGTTCCCGCAACCGGGCAACGCGCGGCGGAAGGCCTGGGGGATGATCACCCAGACCAGGGTCGTGAACGTGGAAAAACCCAGCGCCTGGGCCGCCAGCACCTGACCGCGTTTGATGGAGAGGAGACCGCCACGGATGTACTCGGAATGGTAGGCCGCGCTGCACAGGGTAAAACCGAGCACTGCCGCCGTGTACGGCTGAAGATAGATACCCACGTTCGGCAGGCCAAAATAGAGGATGAAAAGCTGGATCACGAGCGGCGTGCCCCGGAAGAGCGCCGCATACCCATTCGCCAAGGACTGGACAAACCTGTTGCCAAAGGCCCGGCACGCGCCCACCACCACGCCGAAAAACATGCCGAGGATGGCCGAGGGAACAATCAACTGCACGCTCATGAGCACGCCCTTGTTCAGGGCCGGCACCAGGCGCTCAAGCAGGAATGCAAATTCCTCGTTCATGCGCAAGCGCCCTCGACGTCCATGATCTGGGAGCAGAAATCCAGGGTGCGGGTGCCCGCGCCCTCGGCCAGCAAGTCCTTGGGGCTGCCCTGCTCGATGATGCGGCCCTCCTGCATAAAAAGCACCTCATCGGCCAGGGACCGTGCAAAGCCCATCTGATGAGTGGCCATGACCATGGTCATGCCGTTTTGGGCCAACCCGCGAATGACGGTCAGCACTTCGCTGACCAGTTCCGGATCAAGGGCCGACGTTGGCTCGTCCAGGAGCATGACCTTGGGGTCCATGGCCAGGGCGCGGGCGATGGACACGCGCTGCTTCTGCCCGCCCGACAGCTCCGCCGGATAGAGATGCCCCTTGTCGCCAAGCCCGACGCGGTCCAGTTCGGCCATGGCCCGAACCCGGGCCTGACTGCGGCTCATGCCCCGGACCTTGCGCAGGGCGATGCTGACGTTGTCGAGGGCGGTCAGATGATCGAACAGGTTGAAATCCTGAAAAATCATGCCCACCTGCTGACGGAAGGCGCACAGTTCCTTGGCCTTGTGCGGGTCAACGTGCCGGCCTTCCAGCTCGATTTCACCGCGATCGGGCACAATGAGATAGTTCATGCACTGCAAAAGGGTGCTCTTGCCACCGCCCGAAGGACCGATGAGCACCTTCATTTCGCCTTCGTACAGATCCAGACTCACGGATTTCAGGATCTCGCGGCCGCCCAAAACCTTGGATATTCCATGCACCCGCATCAGCGGAGTCTTTGTCTTCGTTATCGTCATTAATGCACATAACCTTTTATTCTGAAACGTTTTTCCAATGTACGCAGGGCCACGACCCCAGCCCAGGTCAGCAGAAAATAGAGCACCGCCGCGCTGACATACAGGGGCAGATGCTGGTAGGTCCGGGACGCGACAAAATGGGTCCGGGCCATGATCTCGCTCGCACCGAGCACAAAGGCCAGGGCCGAATCCTTCAGGATGATGGAATACTCGTTGGACCAGCCGGGAATGGACAGACGCAGGGCCTGGGGCAGGATGATGGAGCGGATGGCCAAACCGTCGGACATGCCCAGCGCCCGGGCCGCTTTGAGCTGCCCCTTGGACAGGGACAGGATGGAACCGCGGAAAATTTGGGATTGATAGGCTCCGCTGGTCATGCCGAGCACTATGGTCGCGGCCGCCACCGCGTTCAGGTTCAGGCCAAGGAGGTTGAACAGACCAAAATAAAAGAGAAAAAGAAGCACCAAAATGGGCACGCCCCGAAAAAACCAGACATAGATGCCACACAGCAGTCGCACCGGTCCCACGCCATAGATCTGCCCCACGGCCAGGGGCACGCCAATGAAAAGGCCCAGAAACATGGCCCCGACCACCGCGGTGACGGTGACGGCCGCACCCTGCAGCACATAGGGCATGGCATCGATGAGGACAGATACGATTTCGTTCATGCGTGAGGCGGATCCTTCAAAGGCGTGGCAAAAAAACGGGAAGGCCGGGGCATTGCCAGACCTTCCCGAGGTTTCAAACAGCAGCGGGATTACTTGTTCAGATGCTTGGCGATGAGTTCTTCCCAGTACGGGTCGGCTTTCAGCATCTCGAAACCCTTGTTCAGCTTGTCGAGCAGTTCCTTGTCTTCCTTGCGGACGGCGGCGCCGAAGGGCTCCACTTCGCCGAAGATGCCGATGATCTGCACGGGCTTCTTCTGCTCGGCGTCACGGGCCGGGGGATAGTTCATGGCTGCGGCGTCGATGCGGCCGTTGACCAGGTCTTCAATGGCCATGGGCGCGGAATCATAATGACGGATGGTGAACTTCCAGCCCTGCTTTTCCTTCTCCTCGGCCATCCACTTGGCTTCGGAAGTGCCGGCCTGCATACCGACGGTCAGTTCCTTGCCATAGATTTCCTCGGCCTTGAGCGCGGAACCCTTCTTGGTCACGAACACGTTCTTCACTTCCCAGTAAGGGGTGGTGAAGTTGACCTTCTCGGCCCGCTCGGGGGTGATGGTCATGCCGGAACAGATAAAGTCGATCTTCTTGGCCAGCAGGTTGGGGATGATGCCGTCCCAGTCCACGGGCATGTGCTTGACCTTGAAGCCCATCTTGGCGGCGATCCAATTCACGGCGTCCACATCGAAGCCGCCGGGCTTTCCGCTCTGGTCAACATAGGCGAACGGGGGATAATTGGCGTCTATGCCGTTTATCAGGACTTTTTCCTCCGCCAGGGCGGGGCCAGCGACCATGCACACAAGACAGGCGATCACAAAAGCAGCGCGTTTCAGCATGTTTTTCCATCCTCATGAAAACGTTTGACAAAAAATGAGGTTCCCCCACAAGTACGTCAAAACCGGCCCGGCACGCTTTTCCTCGGACAGAGCCAAACCAGTTCGTTTTGCGTCACAATGCTTCCAAATACGAATGATTTGCAGCCTTGCGACACGAGGACACCGGTATATTCATTTTCCAAAAACCGCAACTCATCCTCCACCCCATGGACACGCAGAATACTCAAAAAAAAGCATACATCCGCGGCCTGGCCGCGGTCTGCCTGTGGTCCACAGTGGCCACGGCCTTCAAGCTGTCCTTGCGCCACCTCGGACCCGAACCTCTGCTCTTCTACGCCAGCCTGACCTCCGTCCTGGTGCTGACCGTCATTCTGGCCGCCCGGGGACGGCTGAAAACTCTGGCCACCCTGACCTGGAAGGACTTCCGTTTTTCCCTGCTCCTCGGCGGGCTCAATCCCTTTCTCTATTACCTCATCCTGATCCGGGCCTACGATCTGCTCCGGGCCCAGGAAGCCCAGGCCATCAACTACACCTGGGCCATCACCATGAGCATCCTGTCCATCCCGCTCCTGAAGCAAAAAATTCGCGGACCGCAGTTCGTGGCCATCGGCCTCTGCTACCTCGGCGCCCTGATCATCTCCACCCACGGGGATCTGCTCGGCTTTGAAATGGAGAGCCCGCTCGGCTTCGCGCTGGCCATGGGCAGCACCGTGATCTGGGCTCTGTTCTGGATTTTCGGGGTCAAGGACGGCATGGACCCCA
>CAXNFJ010000165.1:0-5322 GCA_964201165.1 Desulfomicrobium sp. | reverse complement strand
CTCATGGGCGTGTCCGCCTATCATCTGCTCAAAAAACAGAACATCGACTTCTTCACCCGTTCCTTCAAACTGGGCATGGTCTTCGCGCTGGTCTTCTCCGTACTGGTCGCGGTCCAGGGCCATCATCACGCCCAGGAAGTGACCAAGATCCAGCCCGCCAAGCTGGCGGCCATGGAATCGCTGTGGGAGACCCATAAAGATGGCGCACCCATGTATCTTCTGGTCGTACCGGACGAAAAGAACGAGAAAAACGCCATTGAATTTCTCGGTATCCCCGGCGGATTGTCCTTCCTGGCCCACGGTTCCTTCGACGCGCCGGTGCAAGGCCTCAAGGATTGGCCCGCCGAAGAACGCCCGCCCGTCCTGCTGACCTTCCTTTCGTTCCGGGCCATGGTCGGCATCGGTTCGCTGCTGCCCATTCTCTGCATCTGGGCGTTCCTGCGCCGCAACAAGCTGACCGAGACGCCGAAGCTTCTTAAAATCATGCTCTACGCCATCCCCTTGCCCTATCTTGCCATCGAGGCCGGCTGGGTCGTGGCGGAGGTCGGTCGGCAACCCTGGATCGTGTATGGGCTGATGAAAACGGCGGACGCGGTTTCACCCATCGTCACCTCCCAGGTGGCCTTTTCCCTGGTGGCTCTGACCCTGCTCTACGCCCTGCTCGGCGCCGTGGACATTTACCTGCTGTTCAAATTCGCCAAAAAAGGCCCTGCCGAGGCGTAACCCGTTCGGATCACAAGGAGGATTAATACATGCTCGAAACCATTTGGTTCCTACTTTGGGGTGTGCTCTGGGCCACTTATTTCATTCTGGACGGCTACGATCTGGGCATCGGGACCCTTCTCCCGTTTCTGGGCAAGTCCGACATGGATCGCCGAACCATGCTCAACGCCATGGGACCTTTCTGGGACGGCAACGAAGTCTGGCTGATCGCGGCCGGCGGCGTGACCTTCGCAGCTTTTCCCAAAGCCTACGCGGTCATGTTCAGCGGACTCTACACCCCGCTCATGCTGCTGCTCTTCGCCCTCATCATCCGGGGCGTGTCTCTGGAATTCAGGCATCAGGTCGACAGCCCCGCGTGGCGCAAGGTCTGGGACTGGGGCGCGACGATCGGCAGCTTCCTGCCCGCCCTGATCCTGGGCGTGGCTTTCGCCAACATCTTCATGGGCCTGCCCCTGGATGAGAACGGCGTTTTCCAGGGCAGCTTCCTGACCCTGTTCAACCCCTACGGCCTGGCTGGCGGCGTGCTTTTCGTGCTGCTTTTCGCCATGCACGGGGCGCTGTGGCTGACCATCAAGAGCGATGGCGAACTGCAGCAGCGCGCCGCCGGTCTGGCCCGCAAGCTGTGGCCGGTGCTCGTGGCCCTTATCGGGGCCTTCGTGGTCCTGACGGTGTTCTACACCAATCTCCTGGCCAACTACCTGCTCAATCCGCTGCTCCTGATACTCCTCGTCGTGCCCGTCCTGGCCCTGATTCTGCTGCGGCAGCAAATCGGGAAGGAAGAATGGTGGTTTGCCTGGGGGTTGTCCGCCGTCATGATCTTCGGCCTGACGCTTTTTGGCGTAGTCGGATTATACCCGGCCCTGCTGCCCTCGAGCATCTCACCGGAATACTCCATCACCATCGCCAACGCGTCGTCCAGCACGCTGACCCTTTCCATCATGCTGGGCGTGACCCTGGTCTTCATCCCCATCGTGGCGGCCTACCAATTCTGGCTGCACAAGACCTTCACCCACAAGGTGACGGAGAAGGAACTGAGCCAGGAAGGCGCGTACTAGCGCCAACACCTGACTCTCGCCAATGCAGACAAAAAAGGGTGGCCCGTGTGGGTCACCCTTTTTGTTTGCGATCCGTCCCTCAAGCGAGGGGTCTTCCTAAAAAACCTTGGCCGCGATCCAGCTTCCGGAAACAAAGACACCTATGGTCGCGCCCAGGTTGGCAAAGATGACGACCAGCAAGATGCGGCTGACCGGATTAATCCAAAAGCCCTTCACCGTCATGACGCTCAGGGGCAGCTCTTCCAGGTCCGAGACCGTGGGTTTCTTGACCCAGGCCTGGACCAGCCCGGCCACCCAACCCGCCGCGATGAGCGGATGCAGTGTGGTGATCGGCGCGGCCAAAAAGCTGGACAGCACCGTCAGCGGATGCCCGAAGGCCGCCATGGAACCGAGCGCCGCGCCAACGCCGGTCACCAGCACCCAGATGGATATCGCGTCCATGGAGGCGCTAGCGCCACCACGAAAAAAACCGATGACCAGCAATACGACGAAAAAACCGGGCAACCCCCATTTCCAGAAGGCACCCCATTTGGACGGCGGGGGGAGTTCTTCCAGCGGGGCCAGATCAATTTCCTGCCCGAAATATTTCTGCATGCCCGGTACGTGTCCGGCGCCGACGATGGCCACGATGTTCGTGCCGGGGGCCTTGCGGATCTTCTGCGCCAGGTAGATGTCGCGTTCGTCGATGAGCCGCTCCTTGATCTGCGGAAAATTCTCCGCGAAGGCGCCCATGATGGCGGCCAGCTGATCCTTTTTCTTCATGTCCTCGATCAGGTCCTTGTCCACCTCATCGTCGACGAAAATGCTGGTCAAAAGCTGCGACAAGAGCTGAAATTTCTTCCAGAACCCGAGAAACCCCCAAACCCGTTTCAAGGTGACCTGCACGTCTCGATCGGCCAGGACCAAGATGGCTCCGGTCTCCTGTGCCAGACGCACCCCCTCCATCATCTCCGCGCCCGGCTGCACGCCGAGCTTGTCGCCGATCTTGCGATAAAACGCCTGCAGCACGAGCTGGATCATGAGGAAGACGGCCTTGCCGTCCTTGATGACCTTGTAGATATCCATCCGTTTCCAGTCGTCGCGGCGGGTCATGGCCTGATGCCGGGCCGGGCAAAGTTCGACGCAGATGGAGTCTGGTCGCACGATCTCCACGGTCCGACGCACATCCTCCACGCTTTCCATGGAAACATGGGCCGTTCCGACCAGGAAGAACCGCTTCTCCCCTTCCACGACCACGGTCACGCTTTCCGGCAAATTTTCAAAATCCACGATATACCTCACGGGCGGAGCCCTGTTCGACGATAAAGATCCGTTCCGTTATCCGCAGCCTCAAGGGAAAGCAAGCCCGCTTGGGATCCGTCATCAGGCAGCCACATTTCCCCTTGTCAAATTCCCGCCCCTGACGCATTCCGAGCCGGACATCCCCCTTTCGGAGCAGAAATGACCCACAGTGACTTCGACCGGCGCATGCACGGCGCCCCCTACTCGACCATCTGGAACATTGCATGGCCCCAGGTGGTGATGATGTTCTTCCACTTCCTGATCGGGTTCGTGGATGTCTGGGTGGCGGGCCGCATCAGTCGAGAAGCCCAGGCCTGCATGGGCGTCATGAGCCAAGCCATGTTCTTCTTCATGGTCGTGGCCATCGCCTTGGCCAACGGCAGCGTGGCCGCCATCAGCCAAAGTTCCGGAGCCGGTCTGCCGCGCCGGATCAAACGCTTTGTGGGGCTCAGCGTCGGGCTCGGCTTCGTGACAGGACTCATCATCCTTGCCCTCGGATTGTGGTTTTCCGATTATTTTCTCAGCTTGCTGCAGATGCCGCCGGAGCTTATGCCCATTGCCGAATATCTGCTGCAAGTCAGCCTCTACATTCTTCCGGCATACTACCTCTTCACCATCAGCAACGCCTTTTTCCGGGCCCAGAAAATTGTGACCCTGCCCCTGTATTCCATGATCCTGGTTACGGGAGTGAACACCTTGGGCGACCTGGGCTTCGGCCTCGGCCTGTGGGGATTGCCCGACCTTGGATACAAGGGCATCGCCTGGGCCACCTTCGGCTCGATCCTGTGCGGTACCCTCTATAATTTCGTAATGCTGTTTCGTTGCGGTCTGCTCTCCATGCAAAGCCTAGCCCCATGGCGCTGGATCCGCCTGGCCCTGCCGTATCTGATCAAAGTGGCCTTGCCCGCCGGACTCATGCAACTGGTCTGGCATTCGGCATACATGGTGCTTTACGCCATCACGGCCAGCCTGCCCGTTGACAACGTCATCGCCATGGCCGGCATGAGCGCGGGCATCCGCATCGAAGCCCTGCTTTTCTTGCCCGGCATCGCCTTCAACTTCACCGCATCCATCCTCGTGGGCCACTATCTGGGTCAAGGCCAAAAGGACGAGGCCAAACGCATGGGCTATCGGATCATGGTCGTCGGCGTGGTCGCCATGAGCATCATCACCGGCCTGTTGTGGATGGTCATCGAACCGGTCATCGCCTTTGTCTCGCCGGACCAGGAGGTGCAAGCCGAGGCCATACGCTATCTGGCCTGGAACATGGCCGCCACGCCACCCATGCTGGCGGCCATGATCCTGGGCGGCGCCTTCACCGGAGCCGGGGCGACCATGTACCAGGCCGTCATTTTCGGCTCCGCGGCGTGGCTGGTGCGCCTGCCCTTGGCGTACGTGCTGGGACATCTGGTGCTGAAATCGGCAAACGGGGTGTGGATGGCCATGTTCGCATCGGTCCTGGTCCAGTGCGCGACCATGCTTTACTTTTACCACTGCAAGGACTGGTACCAATTCACCCTGCGCAAAAACCGGAGACCCTCATGACGCCCATGCCCGGCCATTATCTCGGCTCCATCGCCAATTACGCCGCCGGCACCCCCTGGGATCTGGAATACTCCCTGGTGCTCGACGCACACGGCCATTACCAATTCTACTCACGCAATTCCGAAGGCCTGATTCGTCAGCGCCATGCAGGCACCTCGGGCAGAACCTTTGCCCAGTTCGCGGTGCAAAACGGTTTTGATGCCGAAGAATTGCTGCGCGACCTGCGTTATCTCGACACAGGATTTGCCGCCGACTTTGCAAGCTATCTGGGCCGCCGCAATGCAACAGACTAGAATCATGACCGAAGCGATAGAAAAACCCCGACCTGTCGAGCCCGTCTCCTCCAAGGGCAAGATGGTCTCCGACGCTGGAGTCCGCCACGTACCCCCCGATAAGGAAATAATCCCCCAACACCCGTCATCTGACCGGCACAAGGGCAATTTCCTCAATGTTGTGGTCTAGAACGCGCCGGGACAAGAAAGAATTGACGCTCCCGACCGCCCTGTATATTTGAAAAAACTCACCTGCCCGGGTGGTGGAAGTGGTAGACGCCAGGGATTTAAAATCCCTTGTCCTTCGGGGCGTGCGGGTTCAAGTCCCGCCCTGGGCACCAATAAATCAAAGACTTATGGAAAATAACTCCATAGGTCTTTTTTTTATCCCGTTCTTCAACCAATTCTCTCCCCACCCTCTCCCCACTTTTTAGACCCAAAGCCCC
>CAXNFJ010000164.1:0-5348 GCA_964201165.1 Desulfomicrobium sp. | reverse complement strand
TCATTGTGCTCCCAGAGATTCTCACGCTCCCGGCTGATGAGACGGAAATTCTGGATGACCCCGTCATACGTGGTGAGCACGGCCTGCCAGTCCGGTTCGGTCTTGCGGTCCACCCAGCGCAGGGACGGCAAGGAAGGATCCCGGGGCTGAAAGGCCAAGAAAGCCCCGTAACCCGGATGCAGGAAGGAATTGACCACCACCCCGGCGTCGCGCATGTAACCGGTGCTGCGCAACCGGTCGTCGGCGCGGAACATGCCGGCGTTGATGACGGCCGCGAATCCCGATTGCAGAGCCCATTCCTGCATGCTGCGCATCCGCCCCGTACTCAAGGCCGACCCCAGGGCCAGATCATACCCGTTCGGGTCGATACGCAGCACGGCCATGCCGCCCTGCTGGCCCGCGAGGTCCCCGATCTGGTCCGGAACCAGAAATTCGCGCAACTCCAATCCGGGCGCCAGAGTCCGCCAGTCTTCCGCATGCAGCGAAGAGGCCGCGGCGCAGAGGACCAGACAGGAGAAGACGGCGCGAAGATAGAAGGCGGACATGAGGACTACTCCCTTGGGACCGGAAGGCCCGTCGTGGATTTCATTTCACAGAAGCGGAATCATTTCAAGCAGAACGGGCAACACGGCATTGAAGCCCGATCCAAAGCATGCTAGACGGGTTCAAAATGGACGCAACGCCTAGTTCACGGAGGAAGGTTTCATGGAGATAGTCCGACAGGAAACACAGCCCGCGCCCCTCTGCCCGCGCGGCTATGTCGCCACCATCTGCATCCGGGTCTTCAAGGGCCGCAAGGATGTCCTCGTGCACTTGTTCCGGCCGGAATGGGATTCCGAAGAAGCATTCCCCTGGCAGGATCTGGTTCAGGAAGACCCGGGCCTTGATCCGGCGACAAGCAGGGGAAACAGCCGAGAGGTCGTGCTGGAATCCTTCACCAAGGAGGAAATGGATCGAATCGTCGAGTACCTGGCCGGCCGCTATGCCGAACGTCTGACCCGTATCACCACGAATTACCTGGACTTTCCCCTGCCGGCGGGCCTGCTACCCCTGCGTTCCATGCCCGAAGGCAAGGACATGGGCCGGGTCCGTTTCGAAATCGTGCCCGGCTACCCTTTGCCCTTCACCGTGCACGGACTCTATGACCTGAGCCAGCACAAACCCATGGCCCAGGAACACACCCAGAGCTAGTCCAGGTCTTCCCCGGCCTGTTCCTCAAGGTCCCTGGCCTTGTCCCGGCTTTGCTCGCGTTCGAACGCCTGCCGCAAAAGGCGAAACAGGGCCCGGCCGTTTTTGGACGGCTTGCCCGCCGTCTTCTCGATGGCGGCCAGACGCGCAAGCTGGCGCAGCTGCTGCGGATCCAGTTCAAAGCGCTGCACCATCTCCGTCAGGACATCCCCGTCCCCTTCGAGCAAGGCGTCCCGCCACAGTTCAATCTGATGAAATTCCTCGGCCTGCTGATAGCGGAGCTGGTCCAGTTCTTCGAGGGCCCGACGCAGCGGTTCGGCATCGATCCTGCGCATGACCGTGCCGATGAACTGCTGATGGCGACGCTTGGCTTCCTTGTCTTTGAGGATATGGTAAAAGCGTATGGCCTCGGCCAGATCCTCGTGCAAATCCAGGCGCTCCAGCTGTTCCGGAGCCAAGGCGATGAGGCTCTCCCCGAGTTGCTGCAGGGCAACCATGTCCCGCTTGCGTTGCGACTTGCTCGGCCGGCCTTCCCAATCCTCTTCATTTCCGTGTTCAAACTTAGTCATCATATGGCTCCATAAGGTTCATTCCCGAACAGCGCTGATCAGAGCGCCATCCCTCAGGCTCCAGGGCCCGCAACGGGAAGGCAGCTCCAGGGCCTGGTCCAGGCGGGAGAGAAATTCGTCCCGCGACACCTCGAATCCGCCGAAGCGGACCATGTGCGCGGTGGTCTGTTGGCAGTCGAAAAGAATAAATCCTGCACGGTCCAGGGCCCGGATCAGGGTCACGAACCCGGCCTTGGAGGCGTCGGGTGCGCGGTAAAACATGGATTCCCCGAAAAAGGCCCCGCCCAGGGCCACGCCGTACAGCCCCCCGACCAGGGAAGCGTCGGACCAGACCTCGATGCTGTGCGCAAAACCCAGGTCGTGCAAACGGCAATAGGCGGCGAGCATCTCCGGCACGATCCAGGTCCCGTGGGCCCCGCGCCGGGGAGTGCGGGCACAGCTGGTGATGACCTGTTCAAAGGCCGTGTCCAGGGTGAAGCGCAAAGACCCTCGGCGCAGAATCCGTTCCAGACGCTTGGGGACATGCACCCGCGAGGGCTCGAGAATCAGCCGGGGTTCGGGGCTCCACCACAGGATGGGCGCATTCTCGCTGTACCAGGGGAAAATGCCCTGCCCGTAGGCCATGAGCAGGCGCTGTGGCGAAAGGTCCCCGCCCACGGCCAGCAGGCCGTCCTCGTCGGCGTGGGCCGGATCGGGAAAGACAAACTCCGCGGGAAGGGCAAAAACAGTCATGGCGATGTTATCGCGCCGCGAAGGTGAATGTCAGCTCCTGTGTGTCCTTCAGTCCGATGCGCACGGATCCTCCGGCGACAAGTTCCCCAAAAAGGATCTGGTCCGCAAGCACGTCCTTGACTTCCTTCTGGATGAGCCGTCCCAGGGGCCGTGCTCCGAAAGCCGGATCAAAGCCTTTTCTGGCCAGCCAGGAGCGGGCCTCGGGGGACAGCTCCAAGGTCACGTTCTTGACCGCCAGCTGCGCGCATAATTCGCCCATGAACTTGTCCACGATCTTTTCCATTATCTCCTGGGTCAGGGAATGGAAGGGAATGATGGCGTCGAGGCGGTTGCGGAATTCCGGGCTGAAGAGCTTCTCGATGGCGCCCACGCCGCGCAATGCGCGGTCCTCCTCCATCCCGGCCTTGAAGCCGATGGCGTTGCCGCTCATTTCCCGGGCGCCCGCATTGGAGGTCATGAGCAGGACCACGTTACGGAAATCGGACTTGCGGCCGTTGTTGTCCGTCAACGTGGCATGGTCCATGACCTGCAGCAGGATGGAGAACATGTCCATGTGCGCCTTTTCGATCTCGTCCAGGAGCAGCACGCAATGCGGGGTCTTGCGGATGGCGTCGGTCAGCAGGCCGCCCTGCTCGAAACCCACATAGCCGGGAGGCGCGCCGATGAGCCGGGCCACGGCGTGCTTTTCCATGTACTCGCTCATGTCGAAACGCACGAAACTCACGCCCAGGCACAGGGCCAGCTGCTTGGCCAGCTCGGTCTTGCCCACGCCCGTGGGGCCGGTCAGCAGGAACGAGCCCAGGGGGCGCTCGGCATTGCCCAGGCCTGCGCGGGAGCGCTTGATGGCCTGAGCCAGCATCTCCACGGCTTCCTTCTGGCCAAAAACCTGATTGCCCAGATCGTCTTCCAGCCGGGCCAGACGATCGCGGTCCGACGAGCTGACGCGGGCGCTCGGAATGCGGGCGATGCGCGCCACCACTTCCTCGATGTCGCGACGGGTGACGGACTTGCGACGGTTTTTCTCCCCGGAGAGGACAAAAATGGCTCCCGCCTCGTCAATGACGTCGATGGCCTTGTCCGGCAAAAAGCGGTCGTTGATGTGCCGGGCCGAAAGTTCCACGGCCGCGGCGATGGCCGAAGGCTGGTACTTCACCCCGTGAAATTCCTCGTAATAGGGTTTGAGCCCCATGAGAATCTTCTCGCTTTCGGCCAGGGAGGGTTCGACGATGTCAATCTTCTGGAAGCGACGGGACAAGGCCCGGTCCTTCTCGAAATGATTCTTGTATTCCTCATAGGTGGTGGAGCCGACACAGCGCAGCTCACCCGAAGCCAGCACGGGCTTCAAAATATTGGAAGCGTCCATGGAACCGCCGCTGGTGGAACCCGCGCCGACGATGGTGTGGATCTCGTCGATGCAGAGGATGGCGCCGTCCATGTCCTTGAGTTCGGAGATGATCCCTTTCAGGCGGGCCTCGAAATCACCCCGATACTTGGTTCCGGCCAGCAGGCTGCCCATGTCCAGGGCGAAGATCCGGGTCTCGGCGAACTGCTCCGGCACCTCGCCGCGCGCGATCTTGAGCGCCAGGCCCTCGGCCACGGCGGTCTTGCCCACGCCCGGGTCGCCGACAAAAATGGGGTTGTTCTTCTTGCGCCGGGCAAGAACCTGCAAGGTCCGCTTCAGCTCCTCGTCACGGCCGATCAAGGGATCGATCCGCCCTTCGCGAGCCCTGGCCACCAGATCCACGGTGTATTTCTCGAGCGCGCTCTGCTTGGACGCATCCTTGGTCTCGCCCTCGCCGGAGCCCCCGGCATCAGGAAGCTGGTGCGAAATGTATTCGAGCACGGCCAGCCGGGTCAGGCCCTGGGCCTTCAGGTAATAGACGGCAAAGGCGTCTTCCTCTTCGAGCATGGCGGCCAGGAAATCACCGGCCTGAACCAGGGACTTGCCTGAGGACTGGATGTGCAGGATGGCCCGTTGCATGGCGCGCTGCACGCTCACGGTCTGCACGATTTCGTGCTCGGGACGCGGGTTGATGTCCAGATGATCCGTAAAGAATTGAACCAGCTGCTTGCGCAGACTCTCAATATCTATCCCGCACCCCTGCAACAGGCTTTGACCGAAATCATCCACTGTATAGCTGTACAGCAGGTGCTCCAGGGTCAAAAACTCGTGCTGGCGCATTTTTACTTCACGCACAGCATTGCCGATAATTCTCTCCAACTCCTTACTCAGCATTTACACCTCTTCCATAGAACAACGCAGGGGAAAGGACTTGGCCCTGGCCATCTGGTGCACAAGGTGCACCTTTGTTTCAGCAACCTCGGCAGTATAAATTCCACACAAGCCGATTCCCTTTTCATGCACACTCATCATAATAGCGAATGCCTCAGCTTCTGATTTATTGAAGACATTCATCAACACTTCCATGACAAAATCCATTGAAGTATAGTCATCATTATGCAATAATACCTTGAACTGCCGGGGTTCTTGCAGTTGATCCTCGACGATGATTTCGGGATCGGAGCCCGGAACATCATATGGTTCGGTCATGACGCACCCCGGACTTACTCATCTTCACCGTATTCTTCGATCCAGGTCTGCAAAATCTGCACAACCTGTTTAGCCTGTTTGACCGAGGAAATGTTGAATTTGGAATGGGAAGAAAAGCGGCCGTTGCGTTTCTGATAACGCCCGACCCGAAATTTGACCGGACCGAACTCTTCCTCGCCGCGTCCGACTTCCTGATAGGCAAAGAGCACGGTCGCCCATGCGCCACGGGTCAGGACTTCCTTTTTCAATTCCTTGACCTTCTGGACTCCTTCTTCGTCGGTCCAGTCTATGGAAATATCGTCGATGGT
>CAXNFJ010000163.1:0-5357 GCA_964201165.1 Desulfomicrobium sp. | reverse complement strand
GGCCAGGCCGTCAGACAGTGCGGCACCCTGCCCGAGCTGGAAGACATTTACCTACCGTTCCGGCCCAAAAAACGCACCCGGGCGACCATGGCCAAAGAGAGGGGACTGGAGCCCCTGGCGCGGGAAATTCTGGCCGGAAGCGTGGACCCTCACGCCGCCGCTGCCAGCGCCGTGAATCCTGAGTTGGATGTGCCCGACGCCCAGAGCGCTCTGGCTGGCGCGCGGGACATCATCGCCGAGATCATGGCCGAGGACCGCCGCTGCCGCGAGGGCATGCGCAGGCTTTTTGCCGCCAAGGGCGTCATCACGTCCGCAGTGCGCAAGGGCAAGGACGAGGCGGGCGAGAAATACCGGGATTATTTCAACTGGCGCGAAGCAGGCCGCGCGGCGGCGGGGCATCGCATTCTGGCCATGCTGCGCGGGGAGCGCGAGAAGATCCTCACCCTGTCCCTGCGTCCCGACCAGGACGAGGCCCTCTCGGGCTTGGCCAAGCTCTTCCCCATCCCCAAGGGGCCGTGCGGGGCGATTGTACAGGAAGCCGTGGCCGACGGGTATGGCCGCCTTCTGGCGCCATCTCTGGAAACGGAGCTTTGGGGCGAATTGCGGACCAAGGCCGACGCGGAAGCCATCGGGGTGTTCGCGGCCAATCTGCGCGAGCTGCTTCTGGCGCCGCCCCTGGGACCACGCCGGATTTTGGCTCTTGATCCGGGCCTGCGCACCGGCGCAAAGCTCGCCTGTCTGGATGAGCAAGGCAACCTGCTGCATTGGCAAACGATTTTTCCAGTGGGCGGCAAGGGGCAGATCGAAGAGGCGGGGCGGGTCATCGCTGCGCTGGTCACGGCCCACAACGTGCAGGCCATTGCCGTTGGCAACGGCACGGGCGGCCGCGAGACCGAAACCTACGTGCGTGGCCTGAACCTGCCGGCCCGGGTGGACGTCATCCTGGTCAACGAGGCCGGAGCCTCGGTCTATTCGGCGTCCGAGATCGCGCGGCGGGAGTTCCCGGATCTGGACCTGACCTACCGGGGCGCGGTGTCCATCGGCCGCAGGCTCATGGACCCGCTGGCCGAACTGGTCAAGATCGACCTCAAATCCATCGGTGTGGGTCAATACCAGCATGACGTGGATCAGGCGGCCCTGAAGAAGAGCCTGGATGACGTGGTCGTGTCCTGCGTCAATCAGGTCGGGGTGGATGTGAACACGGCTAGCCCTGAACTTTTGGCCCATGTCTCCGGCCTGGGGGCGGTGTTGGCCGCCAATATCATTGAGCATCGCCGGGAAAACGGCCCCTTCTCGGACCGCAAGGGGCTGCTCAAGGTCAAGCGTCTCGGCCCGAAAGCCTTTGAGCAGTGCGCGGGTTTCCTGCGCATCCAGGGTGGCAAGAACCCGCTCGACGGCAGCGCCATTCACCCCGAACGCTATGCGTTGGTGGGCCGCATGGCCAAGGACGCGGGCTGCGGGGTGGCCGATTTGCTGCGGGATGGGAACGCACGCAAGCTCATCGAGCCTGCGCGCTATGTGGATGCCGATGTGGGCCTGCCGACCTTGCGCGACATCCTGGCCGAGCTGGAAAAGCCCGGGCGGGATCCACGGCCCCCCTTTCAGGTGTTTCGTTTTGCCGAGGTGCACGACATGGCGGATTTGCATGCGGGCATGTCCGTGCCGGGCATCGTCACCAATGTGACCCGCTTCGGGGCCTTTGTGGATGTGGGCGTGCACCAGGACGGGCTGGTGCATATCAGCAACCTGGCCGACCGCTTTGTGCGCGACCCGAGCGACGTGGTCCGGGCCGGGCAGCAGGTGCAGGTCACGGTGCTGGAGGTGGATGTGAAGCGCAAGCGCATCGGGCTGTCCCTGCGCACGAGTTAATTCGCGGACTTTGCGGGCCGGTTGGTCAGATAGACTCCAGAGATGACCATGGCGCCACCGCTTAACAGAGATGAGGTCACGGGCTCGTCCAGCACGATGTAGCCCATGGCGATGGCAAAGACCGGGACCAGATTGATGAAGATCCCGGCCCGGGCCGGGCCGATGGCCTTGATGCCGCTGTAGTACCAGGTGAAGGCCACGCCCGTGGCGATGACGCCCAGAAAGAGGATGTTGCCCCAGTCCACCAGGCTGGCCCGGCCCATGTCGGCCACAAGGCCGTGGGTCAGGGCCGGGACGATGAGCATGAGCGCCCCCAGAATGCAGGACCAGGTCACGGCCATGAGCGGGTTGACGCGTTTCATGACCCGGCTTCCGGCAATGGAATAAGCGGCCCAGCTGGCCACGCAGCCGAGAATCATGAGATCACCCCGGCTGATGCCCCCTTCCAGAAGCTTGGCCGGATCTCCGCCCGAGAGGACCACCGACGCTCCGGTCAGAGACAGGAGCGTGCCGGCGATTTTGCCGGCGGTCAGCCGTTCACCCAGGAAAAAGGCGGAAATGAGGCAGATGATGACCGGGACCGAGGCGATGATCAGGGCGGCCCGTCCTGCGGGCACCGTCTGCAACCCGGTGAAAAAGAAGAAATTGTAGAGGAAGACGCCGGTCAGCCCGAGAACGGCGACAGGCAGGATGTCCTTGCGCGGCAGAAAGGGAAAGGCGCCGCCAGCCCGCCAGGACCAGAACAGCAGGAATACGGACGCGGTCACGAAACGCAGCAGGGCTGCGGAAAACGGACCCATGTCCTGAGCCAGGATGCGGCCGGAGATCCAGGTCGCTCCCCAGAAAAAGACGGAGCCGACGAGTTTGGCATAGACGAGCATGGCTGATCCTCGGTGCGCAAAAAGGATGACGGGAAAGATGCGCTGTGTACTCCTGAAGGGTTGCGGCATCAAGAGGCGCATGGCGTGGAAATGGTTTTGAAATGTCTTGCCCCTCAGGCCCGGTCTTTGGTAGGCAATGCGCATCTTTTGTTGATTCAATCCCTTTCCACCATATTTCAGGAGCAAATCATGACCGAACGACTTTCCAAGGAAGCGCGCCGGGAGCGCGTCATCGATGCTTTGAATCAGGCCAGAGCCATGGAGCTTTTTGCCATCACCCAGTACATGAACCAGCATTATGGCCTGGACAGCATGGATTACGGCGAGCTGGCCGCCAAGATGAAGCTCATCGCCATCGACGAGATGCGTCATGCCGAGATGTTCGCCGAGCGGATCAAGGAGCTGGGCGGCGAACCGACCACATCCTATGAAGGGGATCTGAAGAAGGCTCAGGACGTGCGGGCCATCTATCCTTACGACGCGGGCCTCGAAGACGACACCATCGACATTTACAACCAGTTTCTGCTGGCTTGCCGTGACAACGGCGACAATCTGAGCGTGAAACTTTTCGAGACCATCATCGAGGAAGAACAGGCCCACATGAACTATTTTGAAAACGTGGGCACGCACATCGAAACCCTGGGCGACACCTATCTGTCCAAGATCGCGGGCACGTCCGCTTCCACCGGTCCTTCCACCAAGGGCTTTTTGATCAGCGGCCAGAACTAGGCGGCATCTCCCGATCATCCTTCCCTCCAGGTGCGCGGGCATTGCTTGCGCACCTCTTTTTTTCTCTCCGGCTTGCATTGCCTTGATCCGCAATGTACTTTTCAAAAAAGAGTGTGGCACTCAGTGCAGAAATTTCAAGTGGACGGAGGAAGACGGGCTCGATGAAGGTTCATGCCGCTTCAAACGTGATGGATGGACGCATTCGGTCCCGAATCCTCGCCGACTTTCTGCATAACGAGGTCGCGGCTTGGGTCGTGTTGGTCATTTCTCTGGGCATCACAGTGCTCAGTTGGTACATTTCAGCCCTTTCCGTGGAAAACCACCTCAGGGACAAATTTCTGTTCGAAGTGGAGAAGGCCCGGCTGGAGATCGTCAAACGAATGCAGGAGTATGAGAATGTCCTGCGCAGCGGCGTTGGGCTTTTCGCTGCATCCGAAGAGGTGAGCAGGCGGGATTGGCATCTGTTTGTCTCCACCCTGCAGATTGAGAAATATTGGCCGGGCATTCAGGGCGTGGGGTTTTCCAAAATGCTGACCCCGGGGGAACTTGCCGCGCATGAACAGGCAATCCGCGCCGAAGGCTTTCCGGACTATGCGGTCCAGCCAAGGGGAGTGCGACCTCAATACAGTTCCATTGTCTATCTGGAGCCTTTTACCGGACGAAATCTCAGAGCTTTCGGTTACGACATGTTCTCCGAGGACGTCCGTCGGGCGGCCATGATTGAGGCTCGGGACAGCGGGCTTCCGGCGGTGTCGGGGAAAGTCACCCTGATGCAGGAGACGAGTCGCGATGTGCAAGCCGGTTTTCTGATGTACTTGCCACTGTATCGCACTGGATCGCCTGTCGCCACAGTTGCGGAGCGCAGGGCCGCATTGCTGGGTTTTGTCTACAGTCCGTTCCGCCTCGACGATCTGATGCTCGGAATTCTCGGACATGGCCTTCCGCACCTGCGATTTCAAATTTATGATGGCGAGGAACTTGTTGCAAGCGCCCACCTGTATGATTCGCAATCTTCCGAAAGCTTGGGCGGAGCCGCAGCCTCCCGATTGGCGGCGCAGGGAAGCATCGAATTGCCGGGCAGAACGTGGACTGTTCACTTCTCCACCTTGCCTGAGTTCGAAGCCAGCATCCAGGACGATCAGCCCATGCTCATCGCCATCGGGGGCTTGACCGTGGATTTTCTGCTCTTCATGGTGATCTGGTCCCTCTCCGCGCAGCGCAAACGTTCGGAACGCCACGCCCGGGCCATGTCCTCAGTTCTCGCGGAGTTGAAGGTGGCCCGGGATCAGGCGGAAGCCGCGAATCGGGCCAAGTCGGCTTTTCTGGCGAATATGAGTCATGAGTTAAGAACGCCCCTGAACGGCATCATGGGTATGCTGCAGCTGCTCCAGACGACGCAGATGAACGACGAACAGCACGATTACACATCCACCGCCGTTTTTTCCTGTTCCCGTCTGACCCGGTTGCTCGGGGACATTCTCGATCTGTCCCGCGTCGAGGCGGGGAAGATCCAGATTCAGCACGAGCCTTTCACTATACGCGAAGTGGTGCATTCCCTGGGCGAGTTGTTTCAGCCGGCGGCGCGGCAAGGGGGGATTGACCTGACGGTGCATACAAACGCCGATTTGCCGGCCATGGTTTTGGGAGATGAGCACCGGCTGTCGCAGATTCTGTCGAACCTGGTCGGGAACGCCGTCAAGTTCACCAGGAGCGGAGAGGTACGGCTTGATGTCTGCATGCTTCCTTTCTCCAGAAATCGCGGGCCACATGTTCTTTTCCTTGTCTCGGACACGGGGCCCGGCATTGATGCGCAAAGTTTGAAGAATATTTTCGAGCCATTCATGCAGGGAGAGAACACAGGGGAGAGACGCATGCAGG
>CAXNFJ010000162.1:0-5371 GCA_964201165.1 Desulfomicrobium sp. | reverse complement strand
GTTTTCCACAGGTGTGCGCTATATCTATAACTATATGATATGTATTGTATTTAAGTTCAATTTTTTTCATGAGCGAGTTCATCCAGATATTTTCCGTATTCGTTTTTGATGAACTTTTCGGCCAGAATTTTGAGGCGGGTAGAATCAATGAACCCTTTTGAGAAGGCGATTTCTTCGATGCAGGCAATCTTGAATCCTTGACGTTCCTGAATGGCCTGCACGAAGCTGCCGGCCTGTTGCAGGGATTCGTGGGTGCCTGCGTCAAGCCAGGCGTATCCCCGTCCGAGCAGTTCGACGTGCAAGGTCCCGCGGCGCAGATATTCGCGGTTTATGTCCGTGATTTCGAGTTCCCCGCGTGCGGAGGGCTGTAAGTTTTTGGCGATTTCTATGACATCGTTGTCATAGAAATAAATGCCCGGGACTGCGTATTTCGATTTGGGTTTTGCCGGTTTCTCTTCAATGCTGACGACGTGTCCTGTGGGGTCGAATTCTACGACTCCATAGCGCTGTGGATCCTTGACCGGGTAGCCGAATATGATCCCGCCTTTTTTGAGCCCGACGCAATTTTCCAGGACGTGTGATAATCCCTCGCCGTGAATGATGTTGTCGCCGAGAACCAGGCAGACGCTGTCGGCGTCTATGAAATCGGCGCCCAGGACAAAGGCCTGGGCCAAACCGTCGGGAGAAGGCTGCACAATATAGGAGAAGCGCACGCCAAGATCGTTGCCATCACCAAGGAGATCCTTGAAACGGGGCAGATCGTGAGGTGTGGAGATGATCAGGATGTCCCGGATTCCAGCCAAAAGGAGGATGGAGAGGGGATAGTAGATCATGGGTTTGTCGTAGACGGGCAGAAGCTGCTTGCTGGTGCCCAGGGTCAGGGGGTACAGCCGGGTGCCGGATCCACCGGCCAGTATAATTCCTTTCATGGGAGAGTCCTTTTTTATACTTTTTGCAGATTGGGAACAGTACCGAAGACCGTGCTCCCGGACAAGTGACAACCTGAACGCGCTTTGGTAAACAAATTTGTCCACGGTGAAAAATACGAAGGAGAAGGGGCCGTAATGCGCATTATTTGGAAAAACGTACATGTTGCCGATACTGTGATCGTTGGGCTGGGTTGCGACCACGCCTTGGCCCATGGCTGGCTGGATACGGATGTCGCTGTACGTCCGGGAGACACGATCACGGATGCGAATTGCTGTGTGCAGCTGGAGAATAAAATCCGCCTCGCAAGCCAGGACGGCCTTTTTCTTCCCGCATGGATAGGCCGTAAACGCAACGGGGAAATGATTCCCGGGGATTTTCCGTGCAGTACGTCCCACCAAGGTTTTTCTCTGGCTTGGATCACCTTGAGCGACAAGGGTTCGCGCGGGGAACGCGTTGATGCCAGTGGTCCGACCATCCGGGATGTTGTTGCCGGGGCCATGGAGCTTTCCTTGGCCAGGGGGATTATCATTCCGGATGAGCCTGAACTTTTGAAGGCGGCCCTGGTCGATTTTTGTCTGCAACAGAACTTTGACCTGGTTTTCACCACCGGTGGAACCGGCGTCGGTCCTCGGGACATCACTCCCGAAGTGACCCTGCCGCTGCTGGGCAAGCGCCTGCATGGCTTTGAACGGGCCATGACCGAGGCTTCCCTCGCCAAGACGCCTCACGCCATTATTTCCCGCGCCGTGGCCGGGATAATGGGCACCTCCCTGGTGGTCAATTTGCCCGGCAGCCCCAAGGCCGTGCGCGAAAACCTGCTCGCCATCCTGCCCGCCCTCAAACATACGGTGGAAAAACTGCAAGGGGATCCAAGGGATTGTGGACAATAACCCCGAACTGACACTCTCCGCCGAATTCAAAAGTTTTTTTGCCAAATTCTCCGTGATCCGTCTCGGGATCATGGTTTTCTTGTTGGTTTTGGCCATCTCCGAGGTCTTGAATCTTTCCGATCGGGGAATGAGGCTGGAAGTCAATCGCAACGTTCAGTACATTCTTTTTTTCGTGAGCGGCTTTTCCCTCAGCATTGTCTACCTTCTGGCCACCAAGCGATTCATCGGATCCTTTTTTCTGTTCAGATTTCAGCTCTTCGCGGATCTTTTTTTGATAACATGGTGGGTGTTGCTGACAGGCGGCTCGTTTAGCGCCTTTGTGTTCCTCTATATTCTCGGCCTCTTCTTTTACGGGCGGATAGTCGGTTTTCGCACCATCCTTTTTTCTTCTTTTCTTGTCTGGATCCTTCTTTTCCTGATTTCTTGCCTTCAGTTTTATTTTCCGCAGTATTGGGATCAAATTCATATTCGAGGATCTGATCTTGCCTATAATTACAGTCTGTTGACGTTGGCGCTTATCCTGGTCAGCTCCCTGGTCAAGTTGAGCCGCACGGCCGAGAACAGACTTTTGCACAGGATTATCGAACAGGAAGTCGCCCTGCGCAGAGCCGAGGAGCTCAAGTATCGCGTCTTTGACTGGATAGAAGCCGGTCTTTTGGTTGTTGATAATGAAAGAAAAATCACAAGCATCAATCAACACGCCCTGGATTGGCTGCCCGGGTACGATCGCGGGCGGGTTATCGGACTCGACTTTGATGTTTTTTTCCCGGAATTTTTCCCTTTCTGGAATGACCGGGTGGAGACGCAATCGCGACGAAGCATGGTCTTCAGCGAAAATCGGGATCTTGTCTTTGGGTTCAAGATGACCGAATTGCCCGCAAGTCAGGGCTGGATGATCTTTTTTTCCGACATTACCGAGGTGCAGAGGCTCGAAAAGCAGATCAAGGAAATGGAAAAATTAGCCACGGTCGGAGAACTGGCAGCCGGTCTGGCCCATGAAATGAAGAATCCCCTGGCCGGAATCAAGACCAGTCTGCAACTTCTCTTGACCGATGATCTTGAAAAAGAATTCGCCACGCGCCTTTCCCGAGTCATCCTGCGCGACATTGATCGTCTGGATTTTTTGCTCAAGGATTTTTTGATATTCGCCCGCCCGCAGGCACCAACTCCCCAGCCCCTTAATCTGGCAAGTGAAATTGATGATGTGCTCATGCCTCTTCGCCTTCAATATCCCCATGTCCAAATGCGCATTGAAGTTGGAGCGGAGCCGTATTACTTTGACCGCAATCAATTTCACCAGGTCTTGATCAATCTTCTGGTCAATTCCTTTCAGGCGCTGGAAAACAAAAAAGACGCCGAGATCACCATTACGGAAGTTTGTGAGCAGGGTAAAAGAACGCTGGTCATTTCAGACAACGGTCCCGGACTTAACCCTGAAATAATTGAAAAATGTTTTGATCCTTTCGTCACCACCAAACCTGTGGGTTCGGGCTTGGGTCTGGCCATAGCCAGACGACTCGCTGCCCAAAACGGAACGTTCATTGACCTGTGCAACATACCCACGGGGGGAACCAGGGCCGTCCTGGTCCAGGATGCCTCGTTTTTCCGGCCGGTAACGGATTCCCAGGATGCAACGTGAACACCTTCATCGCCGATCTGCATATTCATTCCAAATTTTCCCGTGCCACAAGCAAGAATTTGACGCCCAGAAATCTGGTGGCCTGGGCCTCGGTCAAGGGGATCAATCTCTTGGCCACCGGCGACTTCACCCATCCGGGATGGATCGACATGATCTCGCAGCAACTCGCGGCCGAGGAAAACGGTCTCTTCCGTCTGCGGGAAGACAAGGGCCTTGAACAGGAATTGCCGTGGTATTCAGGGAGCATCGATCCGCAGGGGATTCGCTTTGTGCTCTGCACGGAGATCAGCTCCATTTATAAAAAAGATGGCAAGGTGCGCAAAATCCACAATCTGGTTTTCATGCCCGGTCTGGACGCGGCCCTCAAGTTCAACACCCGTCTGGCCCAGGTCGGCAACCTGGCCTCGGATGGCCGCCCCATCCTGGGCCTCGACGCCCGTGATCTCCTGGAAATTGTCCTCGAAACGGATCCGTTGGCCTTCATCATTCCGGCGCATATTTGGACTCCCTGGTTCTCCTTGTTCGGATCCAAGTCCGGCTTTGATCGTATCGAAGATTGTTTCGGGGATTTGAGTGGAGAAATTTTTGCCCTGGAAACCGGGCTCTCCTCCGATCCGGAAATGAACTGGTTGTGGAGCGCCCTGGACCGATTCTCCCTGGTGTCCAATTCCGATGCCCATTCAGGAGAGAAACTGGGGCGCGAGTCCAATATTTTTTCCGGGGAAATGTCCTTCGCGGGCATGCGCAGCGCCTTGCGCCGCGAGGATTCCGCGACGCGGTTCGAGGGAACCTTGGAATTTTATCCCGAGGAGGGAAAATACCACCTCGATGGACATCGCAAATGCGCCGTGATGCTGGAGCCGGAGGAGTCCCTTCGCCGCAAGGGCATCTGTCCGGTCTGCGGTAAATCTCTGACCATCGGAGTGCTCAACCGGGTCTTCACACTGTCCGACCGGGCATTGCCGGTGCGCCCCCCGCATCAACCGGATTTTTCCTCGCTGGTGCCCTTGCCAGAAATTCTTTCGGAAATCCTGGGCGCCGGTTCCGGAACAAAAAAGGTCCAGGGCATGTACAATCAACTGGTGCGAGATTTTAAATCGGAATTCAATATTTTGCGCTCAGTCCCGGTTGAAGATCTGCAGCGCTCCTCCAAGGTTCTGGCCGAGGCCGTGCGCAGGATGCGCCTGGGATTGGTGCACAGGCACTCCGGATATGATGGCGAGTTCGGTCGCATCTCCATGTTCACCCCTGCGGAACTGCTCGAGTTCAAGCATGGGCGCATGCTGTCCATGGCCGCTTCGAACACGACGCCAGCCGAAGCCATGGGGCAGCGCTGGCGCAAGTCCATGGCTGAAGCCGGGGAAAAGAAGAATGATGCCGCGCCGACCCCCAACGAAATGCAGCTTTCGGCGATCCTTGCCGGTCCGGGTCCGGTTCTGGTTCTGGCCGGACCGGGCACGGGCAAGACCCAGACCCTCATGGGCCGGGTGCGGCATCTGCTGGAGCAGGGGGCCGATCCTGCCCGGATTCTCGTTTTGACCTTTACCCGCAAGGCCGCGCGGGAACTCAAAGAGCGTCTGCTGCGGATCTGTCCGGGCCTGCCCGTCCTGCCGAAGACAGATACCCTGCACGCCTTGGGGCTGGAATACTGGGCGAGTGTCATGGGTGAGGCGCCGATCCTGCTTTCCGAAGAAAGCAGCCGGCGGCTCTTCGCCGCGGCCAATCCCGATCTGCAGGGCAAGGCCTTGAAGAGCGCCTGGAATGAACAGTCCCTTGCGCGTGAGAATGGGGTCCGCATTCCGGGTGAAGCCACCAGATGCTATCTGGACCACAAGGTCCGTTTCAATTTGGTCGATTACACCGATCTTCTGGAGTTTTGGCTCGAACACCTGGAACTTGGGCACTACACTCC
>CAXNFJ010000161.1:0-5413 GCA_964201165.1 Desulfomicrobium sp. | reverse complement strand
CTATATTCGCAAATCCATGCATTGTGGCCTGCTCCTGCCGCAGGTGGCCACGGAGTGTGGCTGGGACCGCGAAACATTTTTGGACCAAACCTGTGTCAAGGCCGGACTGCCCAAGGGAACCTGGCGCAAGTCCAAAACGGAAATCTGGTGGTTTGAAGCCGTTATTTTTTAAAGGAAGGTTATCATGCGCACGCTTTTTTTTGCATTGATCCTGCTTTGCCTGTCCGCCTCTGCCGCCCTGGCCGGCAATCCGCAAGTCGCACTGACCACGAACAAGGGTGTCATCGTGCTGGAACTTGACGCCGCCAAGGCTCCCATCACGGTGCAGAATTTTTTGACCTACGTGCAGGAGGGCTTTTATGCGGGCACGGTCTTTCACCGCGTCATTCCCGGGTTCATGATCCAGGGCGGCGGCATGGATGCGTCCATGGCCCAGAAGAAAGGCCACGCGCCCATCAAGAACGAGGCCGACAATGGTCTGAAAAACGATAAATACACCATCGCCATGGCCCGCACCGGGGAGATCAATTCCGCCACGTCCCAGTTTTTTATCAACACCGGGGACAACGCATTTCTGAACCACGGCGCGCGCGATTTTGGGTACGCAGTGTTCGGCAAGGTCGTCAAAGGGCAGGAAGTGGTCGACGCCATTGGCGCCGTAGCCACGGAGTCCAAGGGTATGCATAGTGACGTGCCGGTGGAGGCCATTGTTATCGAAAAGGTTGACGTGTTGTAACGGATTTATTTTTGACCGGGATGAAGGGGCTTGTCCGCGAGGATAGGCCCTTTTTTACGCCCAGGGTGGCGTGGATGATGGCAGTCGTTATCCATGACGGGACGCTAGGGCGCTCTGCGGGATGTGATCACAACGATTGCCGGAGTGATAGGCACAGGATAGGGAATTTGTGACACTGATGACTCAAGGAGGGTGTATGTATGATTGGTTTATGATCCAAGGCCCGGTGATGCAGGCCTTCGCGGCCACCTGCTTTACGTGGTTGGTGACTGCCTTGGGCGCAGGGGTGGTTTTTTTCTTCAAGGACATCAATCGCAAGGTTTTGGATGGAATGCTCGGCTTTGCGGCCGGGGTCATGATCGCGGCAAGTTTTTGGTCTCTCCTGGCCCCGGCCATCGAGATGGCCGAAAGTATGGGACACAGGGCCTGGTTGACGGCCGCCATAGGTTTTTTGTCCGGCGGCGCTTTTTTGTGGCTGGTGGACGAATTTTTGCCCCACCTCCATTTGGGCTTTCCGAGGTCAGAGGCCGAGGGTGTGAAAACCAGCTGGCATCGCAGCATTCTTTTGGTCCTGGCCATCACCTTGCACAATATCCCTGAGGGGTTGGCCGTGGGTGTGGCCTTTGGCGCCCTGGCCGCCGATCTGCCTTCGGCCAACATGGCTGGGGCGGTGGCCTTGGCGCTCGGCATAGGATTGCAGAATTTTCCCGAAGGCGCGGCGGTGTCCGTGCCTTTGCGGCGAGAAGGTTTTTCCCGCTTGAAGAGTTTTTGGTACGGTCAGCTGTCCGGAGTCGTGGAGCCCATTGCCGGCGTGATCGGTGCCCTCGCGGTCATCACCATGCGCCCCCTCCTGCCCTATGCATTGGCTTTTGCCGCGGGGGCCATGATCTATGTCGTGGTGGAAGAGCTCATTCCTGAATCACAATTGGAGAAGAATACGGATATCGCGACAATAGGCACCATGTGCGGGTTTGCGACGATGATGATGCTTGATGTTGGTTTGGGTTGAGGTACGAAAAGGAGAACTCCCCCTTGTCAGGTCTTTCTTTGGGATTATGAAAAATATTATTTTCCGTGTTGACGATAAAATGTGTTGGTCGTAATACTTGTGTAACTCAGCAATCTCTTTTTAGGAGGTTTTTATGGTAAACATGGATTATCCCGGACCTGGTTTTGGATGTTCTGCTATAGACGGATGTATGACTGAAGAAGCTAAAAAAGCTGCAATCAAAGGGTATTGTAAGGGTGTTGAGGCTGAATTGAGCGCATGGAAAGCAACTTTGTATGACGTAATGGTCGGTTTTCTTGATCTTGGCGACAAGGATCGCGGAAAACTCATCGATACAGTGGCCGAGCTGAAAGCCTTGGTTCGGGAAGTCGAAGCCAAGACAGCTCAGCTTGAAGGTGAGTGCCCGCTTGAAATGGCTCCGGTGGAAAGAGAGATGGGTGACAAGATCAATCAGATCCGGGTTCATTACAGCAAGGCCCTGGAAGTGATGGGGTCGGGATCATTTGGCGGCTGATATTTTGTACCCTTGATCTGCGATGAACAGCCCGGCGCTTTTCGCCGGGTTTTTTTATGCTCTCGCCCAGGGCATTTTAAGAAGCGGCATGATCGAGAACTTGAGCGGAGTCGCATCGGCGATGGTGCCAAAGGTGAAAAAAGAACGCCCAGCGGAAAACCACTGGGCGTTTGTAGTTGCTTCTCACCAGGTAAGAAGCTGAAAGGATTGGTTGAGAAGCCAGCTCAACCAATCCTTTCGTTGACCAAGACGCGATAGTCGATGTCAAAATAGCATGCGAAATTTAATAAAGTAAATCAAAAAGGGGGTGTATGACAAAAAAAGCGGGTCGTTGTAGGACGCGTCTCTGCTTGGCCGGGTCGCTTTTGTCTTTGCTTTGAGTGGTTGGAAGAGGATCGGCGCAATACGGGAAAAAATATCCTGCCACGCAATGGCAAACATGCTTGCGCTTAATTTTGGCTGAATTTTGAATGTTGGGCCTGATCCGTTCTGGCGCCCGACTGACGCGGTCTTTGTCACTTTGGGGCATCTCGTGGGCATGGTTTTCCATGGGGCTTTTTTGATTTGGCCCGGCTTTTGATCTGTCCCCTCCAGTAGGAGGTGGATCATGCAGTTTTTTCCCGCAATGCAGACCAATGGGGTGAATGCCTCAAGAGCGAATGGCACGTTTGAATTTATGGAGACGAGGCCAGGCCAGGAATTTTCCGGTCTTTTGTCGGCGCATCTGGATCAGGCGGATGCGAACCCTTCGTCATGGACGGCTCAGGTCCCGTCACAGGCGGGTCCGGAGCCGGTTGCGACGGAAGTGCCCCCCTATGGGGAACAGTGTCGCGAGGAGGAGTCATACAGTTCTTTTCAGGTCGAAGAAGGTACCGTTCAGGAGTCCGAAGATCATATGCGGCATGCTGCGGACGATATTGAAACCAGGGCGGCAAAACCTGCCGTCCCCGAGGATTCCGCGTCACACCAAGGACATGAAAGCCAGTCCATCTCCACCACCGCTGACCAGGAACATCATGTGCCGGTCGATCACGCCGGTACGGAACAATCAGAACTTTCCGATGACGCTGTTTGTGCCACTTTGGAGGAGGTCTTGGCCGGTGTCTCCGAGCAAGCAAACACGCAGGGCGGTGCCATCGGGGGCGCTACGATCGAGGGCAGGATCGAAGCTTTGCGTGAACTTCTGCATAAATTTCAGCAAAGCGATCCCTCGGTTCGCAGTGAGTTGGCCGTGGCTCTGGGGGCCCAGATCAGAGGGCTGAAGGAAGATCTCCTGGCCGCAGTCCAAAAAGAAAAAGAAGCAGGGCAGGCCTCGGAGCAGAGGACTGCGAATGCTTCCCGATTTGTATCCAGGGCGATACGGCAACTCGAAGACGTGTCGAACCGGATCGCGAAGTCCGGCAAATCCATGCAGGTCGTGACGACAAAGAGCGGGTCGGAATCGCGGGCAGCTTCCATCAAGACCGAGGTCGGGGATGTGGCCGGGGCGATAAACTCCCTCGGTGGACAGAAGGTCCGGATACAGGGAAACCAACACGAATCCTCGGTTCATAAGGATGAGGTCACGACCGGGCAGAACGGAAACGCAAAACCGACGCGAAAGACGGTTGCGGCGTCAAATGCTGTTCAAACAGAGTCTCAGCCTCGCAGCACGGGGCAAAAAGACCTTCGTGCCCGGGAGTTGGCGCAGTCCGAAAACGTGCCAACGGAGTCCGCCGTTTCCGGCACGGATAAAAAGCACGCGGTAGGTCAGGATGGGCAGCCTACCGAGCCCAAGAAGGCTTCGGACGCAGCCACGGGGCTGGCCGCCGTTATTGGTGGCAAGAACACGGTCGCAAAGGAAAAGCCCGAGCAGCAGATGGGCCAGGAATTGGGTGCGGAGCGACAGGATGAAGGACATGCTTCGCAGGTGACGCTGGAATCCGCCGATGCCAAGGGCAACCGGAATCATCGCGACGGCAATGGCGCCAAGGAAGGTTTTTTTGGGGCTCCCGGCCAGGAGAAGACGTCTCCATCCAAGTTGCACGTCTCAGCGTCCGGCAAAAGTGTCCTTGAAGGCGAGTCCCTGACCCAGACTGTCGCACAAAGTTCGCAAACATCGGCTCAGAGCCGGTTGGATTCCCCTGTGACCGCGCGCAATGCCGAGGTGTACAAACAGGTCGAAAACGGCGCCTTCAAGAATCTGGGGCAAGGCATCAAGCAACTGGTCATTCGCCTTGATCCGATGGAGATGGGGCAGGTCAGCGTCATCTTGCAGGTTCGGGGCAAGGAAGTGCAGGCCGTGCTCAGGACCAGCAATCCGGAAACTTCCCAGGCGTTGAGCGAGCAAATGAGCCAGCTGAGGACCCAGCTCGAAGCCCAGGGTCTCAAGGTGGGCAAGCTTGAGGTTCAGACCCAGTTGGCCGATTCCCAGAGCCAGTCCCAGTGGCAGGGCACGGAGAATCACAACCGTTACCAGGAGAACCTCGAATTGGCCCAATCCGCCCAGCGTTGGCGGTCTTTCGGGCGGGTGGAGCCCGATATGGTCCGGGATGTGCAGAATACCCCGCAGAGGGAAAAATTTTCCCCAAGTGGACTGGATATTTTTGCCTGACAGGAGGCCGCCATGGTTGAATCGATTCTTTCGGGACTGAGTTCTTCATCTGCAAATGCCGCAAACACGGCATCGACTGCGAGCACCGCTTTGGACAAGGATGATTTCCTGCAGTTGCTCGTAACCCAGCTACAGCACCAGGATCCGCTCAACCCGCTTGATGACAAGGAATTCATCGCTCAGCTGGCACAGTTTTCGAGCTTGGAGCAGATGAATAATATAGCCACTGGCATCGGCACTCTCAATGATACGGTCTCCAAGCAAGATTCTCTGTCCGCAGTCAGTTACATCGGCAAAAGCGTGGTGGCCGCAGGAGATTCGATTACAAAAATTGATTCTGCCGTCACTCCTATTTATTTCACGCTTGACGATGCTGCTTCTAAAGTAACTATAAATGTGTATGATGCAAACAATAATATTGTGAAGACAGAAACATTGAAGTCAATGCAGGCAGGAGAATATAATTTCTCATGGGACGGTCTCAATT
Organism: Desulfomicrobium sp.; assembly: GCA_964201165.1. GTDB lineage: Bacteria > Desulfobacterota > Desulfovibrionia > Desulfovibrionales > Desulfomicrobiaceae > Desulfomicrobium. The sequence goes on along the minus strand of CAXNFJ010000161.1, from coordinate 74 downwards.
ACAATGGTAAAGAAGCAGATAATGGTCAATATTCAGTATATTTTGCAGCTGAAAGTGCAACAGGGAGTGCTGTT
>CAXNFJ010000160.1:0-5440 GCA_964201165.1 Desulfomicrobium sp. | reverse complement strand
GACCCGTATCGTTCCGCCGCGCACGGCCCTGGATTTTGTGCGTCAGACCCTCGACGGGCTTGAGTATCTCCACGATCGGGGGGTCATCCATCTGGATATAAAACCGGGCAATCTGATGCTTGGCGGCGACGGGACGATCAAACTCATCGACTTGGGGCTGTCCCGGCTTCGAGGCGAGCCATGGGTCCGGCCTCGGGGACTGAAAATCGGTTCGCCCTATTATGCCGCGCCGGAACAGGAGGATCATCCGGAGAAGGCCGACGAACGGGCCGACCTTTTTTCCGTGGGTGTGGTCCTGCATCGTCTGGTCACGGGCCGGTTGCCCGAAGTCGGGTCGACGGAGGAGACTGTTTTTCCTGAGGCGTGGCGGGAATTTTTTGCCAGGGCTTTGGCGCATGACCGCGCGGCGCGTTTCCGCAATGTCGCCGCAATGCGCAATGCCCTTGAAACAGTGGACGCGGACCTGCGCGAGCGCATGCACGACGACTGCGTGTTTCGCGAATCCGCGTGTACCGCCACGGGTCGTCCGCGCTCCGTGCCGCTCAGGACCGGAGTGGGCTCAAGGCCCTTCGCTTTTCTTGATTCCCTGTTTCGGCCTGTGGCGTATCATGAGTCCGAGCTGGAAGAGGTTGAAGACGGCTTGCTGGACCGCTGCACGGGGCTGGTCTGGGGGCCTGTCTCACCCTGGCCCATGACCTGGGATGAATGCGGGGCGTTCGTGGCCAGGGAAGACGCAGGCGCCAAGGGGTGGCGGATGCCCACGGTGGAGGAACTGGTATCCCTGCTTCGGCCGGGGCAGGAACTGGGCGAATTCTGCCAGCGGCCCTTTGGCGACAGGTACTTGTGGCTCTGGACAGGGGACCGGCGCAGCTTTACATCGGCCTGGTTCGTGGATGTGGGCGGAGGAGCGGTCCTGGCCCAGGATCGGACCTGCCGTTTTCATGTTCGGCCTGTTCGGTCCGTTTGATGTGTTCGAAGAAAGAGGGCGGGCGATGGGTGTGAGAGCGGCGGTCCGGGTTGGGCCGGGAGTCGTGTCGAAACTCCTTCGCTGGCCTCGTAGAGTTGAACCATTGCGCGCAGGGCGGCAGGCCAGGGTGGTTTGAGCGGCAATGGTTCACCAAACGATGCCTGGCTCAGTCAGACAGTCGACCCGCCTCCCGGTCCAACCCGGCCCTCCTTGTGGCGTCAGCGGGAGTTGGAAACGAGGAGGGGCTTGAGGTTGTCTGAGGCAATGACGGGTGTTGGTTGATGGCAATTCATGGTGTGATGCAGAGAGACAGCGGAGGATAGGCGTGGACAGTGGATTTGTGCAGGTTTTCGCGGTGGGGGTGGCTGTGGCTGTGGCGCCGGGGCCGGATTTTTTCATGGTTTTGCGGAACAGCCTCTCGCGTGGTCGTTTGGCCGGAGTCATGACCGCCCTGGGCATCGGGTCGGCCCTGGTGGTGCATGTGATCTATTCGGTTTTGGGATTGGCCCTGATCATCGCCTCCAGTCCGGCCGTGTTCGGTTTGATCCGCATCTGCGGGGCGCTGTATCTGCTCTATATCGCGGCCCGCTGTTTTTTCAGCAAGCAGACGGGCGTATCCGATGTCTGCACCGAGGTTGAATCCGACAGCCTGAAAGGTTCCCCCTTGCGCGATTGGCGCGAAGGTTTCTGGTGCAACCTTCTGAACCCCAAGGCCGCCCTTTTCTTTCTGAGCATCTTCTCCCAGTTCATGACCCCGGACACGCCCAGCGCCCTGCGCTGGATCTATGGGGCCGAGGTCATCGTCATTGTCACGGCCTGGTTCGTGCTTCTGGCGCTCTTCCTGTCCACCGGACGCATGCGGAACATGTACGCGAGCGTGGCGCGCTGGATCGACGGAGGCGTGGGAATCATCTTTGGCGGGGTCGGCTGCTCCATCCTGTATCAGGAGGCGCGGCGTATCTGGTCGTAGCAGACCAAGCGGTCAGTAGTTATTTCGCGTTGTACTTATACGGATTCTTTGACAAATGAGTATCCTGATCGGAGGAGGGGATTTGTCAAAGACATGCCTGTTTCTACGCAATCATACTACTCATGTTCTCTTTGGTGAAGTTTTTCGAATCTGACCGGAGTCAGACAATGCTCTGCTCGCCGTATTCCTGCCCAATGATGGATGGATCGAACAACGACGGAAAGAGAAACGGCAATGCCTCTCCCGGCATCCCCAGCGAGACCGGCCCCTTGGGTGTTTCCGAGGTGAGCAGATTCAGGCGTTCCAGCGGCACGGTCACCCTGCGTCTGGCGGTGCGTTCGGCCATGCCCACGATTTCCGGAATGCGGCCTCTGGGGACCATCCCTTCCCGGAACACGGCCCGGAGCAGGCGTTCCGCCTCCGGCGCCAAGTCCGTGCCCGTAGTCATGATCGTGGTTCGCACCAGCCATTCGATGCGCCGGTCGATTTCTTCCAGGCGGAGCAGGTTGCGCATGAAACTGATCTGATCCAGGCAGATCTCGAAAAAGAACCGGCAGAAATCCGCAGTCAGGGTCTCATCGAAAAAGACCTCAGCGTTTACGTGTTCCGGACTGTCCGTGGCGCGTAGGTTGAGCATGTAGCCGTCCTTGTTCCTGGAAAAACCGCGCGAAAGCGACCACAGATTGCATTGGTTGACCTTGATGCCAGCCAGATACAGGCCCGTGTGCAGACGGGATATACGGCCGTTGCCATCGCGGAACGGGTGCAGCCAGGTCAGGCGGTGATGGCTGATCGCGGCGGCGATGAGTTTTTCATCTCCGTGAAAGGCCTGCGGCGTGAAGGCGTCATGGAAAATGGTCATGTGCCGTGGCAACGCGTCGGCGTTCGGACCATGCTGCGTCTGGCCATCGACGGACACTTCGCCGTCCCGCAGGTTTCCCGGCATGACGGGAATGCCCGTAAAGCCGCCGGCATGATGCGTGGTCAGATGGTCCGCGGGCAGGTGGCTGTAGAAGGTGGCGTGCATGCGTGAAAGGACGCCCGCGTTGCAGATGTCCATGTGGGGATCGTGTTCCAGTTCCGCCATGAATTTCCGTTCGGTCAGGACATGCGCGGCGCAGAGTTCCTGGGCGTAACGTCGTTCCGGTTTGTCGACAAACCTGCTGGCCAGGGCGGCCTCGATCTCGGGAAGAGTGGTCTTGTGGCCTTCGATCAGATTGGAATAGTAGCTGTTGATCAGGCGGAGCCGTTCGCCGAGGGTGCGGGCCGTCACCTTGGCAATGCTTTTTTCCAGTCCTGCGGAAGCCGTGGCCACTTCCGTCGCCATGTCCTTGAGCGGGCCGATCAGCTTCCTGCCGGGAAGTATGGGCGTGAGGGCCGGACGACTCCAGTCGTATGCCATGCTCTCCTCCGATGGCCGATCTTATTGCCGGTTAATTTATTTACAATAATTTGCAATAATTGATAAAATATATAATTCCCTGCGAGTTATGCTCTGATTTTGGCCGATCTTATGGCCGATCATGAGGATACGCAAGCGACAAGCTTGAAATCGGTAACAATCCCTTCAGGATCGGTTTCTGAACGTGAGACAGCCCGTCCAGGCGGACCTGTCGGGCTGTCTTACGTCGTCATCGCAGCATCATGCTACATACTCAAAGCTTTGCGCTCCTTCCTTCTGGCGTGCAGGATGGGCTCCGTGTAGCCATTGGGCTGCTCGCGTCCCTTGAAGATCAGGTCGCTCGCGGCCTGGAAGGCCACGCTGGACTTGAAATCAGGGGCCATGGGCCGATACGCGAGGTCGCCCAGGTTCTGGCGGTCGACCACTGCGGCCATGCGTTCCAAGGTGGCGCGGACCTGCTCCGGGGTGCACAGTCCGTGGTGCAGCCAGTTGGCGATGTACTGGCTTGAGATGCGCAGGGTTGCGCGGTCTTCCATCAGTCCCGTGTCCGTTATGTCCGGCACCTTGGAGCAACCGATGCCCTGGTCGATCCAGCGCACCACGTAGCCCAGGATGCCCTGGCAATTGTTGTCCAGTTCACGCTGGATTTCTTCGGCGGACAGGGCGTGGTCCAGCAGGGGGAGGGTCAGCAGGTCTTCCAGGCCGGCTCGTTTTGTATTCCGCAACTCGCCCTGACGGATGAAGACGTTCACTTCATGGTAATGCATGGCGTGCAGGGTCGCGGCAGTGGGCGAGGGGACCCAGGCGCAGTTGGCTCCGGCAAGGGGATGCGCCTGCTTGGTTTCGACCATCTGGCGCATGCGGTCCGGCATGGCCCACATGCCCTTGCCGATCTGGGCCTTGCCTGAAAATCCGCAGGCCAGTCCCGTGTCCACGTTCCAGTCCTCATAGGACAGAATCCAGCGGGCGTTTTTCATGGCCGCCTTGGGCACCATGGGGCCGGCTTCCATGCTGGTGTGGATCTCGTCGCCGGTGCGGTCCAGAAATCCGGTGTTGATGAAGATGACCCGGTCCTTGGCCGCGCGGATGCATTCCGCCAGATTGACCGAGGTTCGTCGCTCTTCGTCCATGATCCCTATTTTCAGCGTATGGCGGGGCAGGTTCAGGGCGTCTTCCACGCGATCGAAAATCTCGCAGGCAAAGGCCACTTCCTCGGGACCGTGCATCTTGGGCTTGACGATGTAGACGTTGCCCGCACGGCTATTGCGCAGGTTGCCGAGCCCTTTGAGGTCGTGCAGGGCGATGAGGCCGGTGACCATGGCGTCGAGAATGCCCTCGGGCACTTCGTGTCCCTCGTGCAGTATGAAGATTTGTTAGCTGACTCTGAAGAGCGTTATCGACGTCTTTTTGAGACGGCCAATGATGGGATCGTGCTCTTAGAAAAACGCGAAGGGAGGATAACTCATGCTAACCCGGCATTTGAGAAGATGTTTGGCTATGACGCAAAGGAGAGCATCGGAAAGCATCTTCAGGATGTCGGCATTTATCTCGACCTGAGTAATTTTCAAACTATAATGAAAAAATTGAGAGAAACAGGCATTATAAAATATGATGATATTCGCGTAAAAACAAAATATGATATAAATATTGATACAGACATATATCTCGTAGACAGAGCATCTTTAATACAGTGCAACATCAGAGACATAACCCAGCACAAGATGGCAATAAACTCTCTTGTTCGGGCAAAAAAACAAGCTGAAATAGCGAACATGGCAAAATCAGAATTTCTTGCCAACATGAGCCATGAAATTCGCACCCCACTGAACGGCATCATGGGCATGATCCAGCTTTTAGACGGAACACCTGTCGGCGTTGATCAAAATCAGTATATTGAGTTGGCCTTAAAATCGTGCAACCGACTTACCCGGTTGCTCTCAGACATTCTGGATTTGTCTCGAATTGAAGCGGGCATGATGGAAATCCATGAATCAAAATTCAAATTTGATGATTTGTGTAATTCAATCTTAGGGTTATTCACCGTTATATCCATGAATAAATCTCTCACTTTAAAATGCGTTATTGATCCAGCCATTTGCCG
>CAXNFJ010000159.1:0-5450 GCA_964201165.1 Desulfomicrobium sp. | reverse complement strand
TACGAGACGAGACATAAATAATGTCATTTTCAAAAATAAAATATCTATTTGAGCGTTATGATATTGTAAGTTATTTTGAATCAATAAAAAATAGATCCTTATTTTTATCTATTCAAAGGGGAATGGCCCTCGTCTTGCCTCTTGTCATGATCGGGGCATTCGCCATTACGCTGCGCAATTTTCCGTTCCCGATACTTCAAGAGTCACTTGACGCGCTTTTCGGACCGTCATGGATGAAGACCTGCGACGCGATCATCGCCAGTTCCTTCGGCATCTCATCCCTGGCCATCGTCTGCGCCATCAGCGGCGCCATGACGGCCATTCACAACCAACGCCACCCCAATCATATCGTCACGCCGACAATGTCCGTGGTGGTGGTCCTTTCCTGCTTCTTCGTCCTGGTGAATCCAGGCGAAAGCGACTCGTGGAGCATCGCGTTCTCCATGGATCGCGGACTCCTTGTCGCGATGCTGGCTGCTGTTTTGGGAGCACGGATCTATCTCTTCCTGACTCGCGTACGGGCCTTGCAGCTTCCCATGGTGAGCACCGGCAACGAGGCGTACATTCGAGACATTCTGGCGGTCATGCCGGCGGGGATGCTGACCATCTTCATTTTTGCCTGCGCGAGGATGCTTTTTATCGCGTCCGGGATTCAGGATCTGCATGGAGAAGTGGCTTCCCTGATTGCCGCCCCATTCATGGAGATGCATGATCGACTCGGACTCGGCATGGCCTACTCGGCTTTGATCCAGGCGCTCTGGTTTTTTGGCGCGCACGGTCCGAACCTCCTCTTTGCCGTTGAAGAGTCGGTGCTCGTCCCTGCGGCCTTGGCCAATCTTTCGGCCCACATCCAGGGCGCTGCGCCGGAGTTGATCCTGACCAAGACATTTTTCGACGCATTCGCACGCATTGGCGGTTCGGGAAGCACCTTGTGCCTCATTCTCGCGATCCTGTGGAAAAGCCGGGATGGCGGTGCCAGAAAAATCTGTCTCATCTCCCTGATTCCCGCCCTGTGCAATGTCAACGAACCCTTGATCTATGGAATTCCTCTCCTTCTGAACCCGACGTATTTCATTCCGTTTTTCGTCACTCCCGTGATTCAGACATTGATGGCCCATATCTGTACCGCAGCGGGATTTGTGCCGCCGACCCTGCCCATAACGACATGGACGATGCCGCCTCTGCTGAACGGGTATCTGGCTACGGGAAGCATGAACGGCGTGGCTATGCAGTTGTTCAACATCGGAGTGGGAGTGATGATCTACACTCCCTTCGTCATCATGTCGGATACGATCCAAACCCGGAACACCAAGCGTGTCATGCAGGAATTGCTGGATGTCGTCCAAAGCTGCTGCAGCGGAATCAACGGCAAAAAATGCCTCAATCATCCGGGGGAACTCGGTCGAATGGCCAAAGGGCTGGCTCACGATCTGCAACAGGCGCTGCTTGACGGAAACCAACTCTTCCTTGAATTCCAGCCTCAGATAGATGCCTCCCGCAACAGACTGCATGGGGCTGAAGCACTGCTGCGCTGGAGGCATCCCACATACGGGATGATCGCCCCGCCCATCACCGTGAGCATCGCGGAAGATGCGGGCTTCATGGGGCACCTCGGACTGTTCGTCATCGTGGAGTCCTGTTCGTACCGGGTCTCCTGGAGCGGAGTGCTGCCTGCGGACGCGACCATCTCGGTCAATGTGTCCCCCCTGCAACTCGCCAATCCGAATTTCGAACAGCAGGTCAAGGACGCCCTGGCCCACTCGGGACTCGATCCGCACATGCTCGTACTGGAAATTGTGGAATCCTCCGTCATCGAACCGGACAACGACATCGTCACCATGCTGCAAAGATTTCAGCAGATGGGGATCAGGGTGGCCATCGACGATTTCGGCATGGGCCACGCGTCCTTGCGCTATCTGCGGGAGTTTCCCGTGGACACAGTCAAGATTGACCGCTCCCTGACGGAAATGTCCGCGGACGGGGTGAACGATCATATCGTGCGCAGCATTGTGGAATTGAGCCATTCCTTGAATTTCTCAACGGTGGTCGAGGGTGTGGAGACGGAAGAGCAGATGAAGCGATTTCTTTCCCTGGGATGCGACACCTTCCAGGGCTATCTGTTCAGCAGGCCCCTGAGCGGCGAAAATTGTCTGGAATTCATGAAGAAATGGGTGTGTGAAGAAAAGTCGCCCCGAGCATGAGGTCAGGTTGACAGCCGGAAAATTATGCCTTTTTGCACATAACCAGACCGGTCCTTCAGAAGCACGCATGGGGCATGACAAAGGAAGCCCTTGCCGTTACCTCAACCTTTCTTGTAGCGAAGCAACGTAATGATTGGATTGGCGTAAGATCCAATCAGGCGTATCCAGATTCTTCATGGGGTTTCAGCTTTCCGACTGAAATCCCCTTTTCTTTTTTTCATATGATGTAGTATTGAAATCCCAACATAATGAAACAATTCAGAGCATATCGAGACGATATGTGAGCCAACCGTTTTACTCCCTTATTTGTTGGCTCATGCCACAACCAAATAGTTCTGAGAATATCGATTTAAGGTGTACAATGTTATCAAGAGTTCGCCCCGCTTCCCGCGTGTGGATGCTGACCGCACTGCTGATGCTGAATCTCTTGGCTATCGCAGCCGTAGTCGGTTCCCTGACTAAACTTTACGATTGGACAATCCGTGAAGCCGAAATCCGCACTCAGAGTGTCGCCTTGGCTATCGACCTGCACTTGAGCAGCGAAGTCAATAAAATCAACCTGTCATTAAGTACGGTTGCTGGTGAAATAAATTATCATCTCTATGACAAAGATAGGGATCGGCGCCAGCACGTCAGCGCCATGATCGAACGCCACCACGCGCTGCTGCCGGAAACCGAGGCGTGGAGCGTTGTCGATGCACAGGGAAATATCATCTTTCACGAAAGCGAATCGGGGCAACCGAATTTCTCCGTGGCGGACCGCAACTATTTCCAGGAACTCAAGGCTGCCAGAACGAACGACCTGCATATCTCGAAGCCGCTCGAAAGCCGTCTGACCGGAAATCATGTCATGGTTTTTGCGCGGACAATTCTGGACGAAGATGGCCAATTCAAGGGCATCGTCGTTGTCCCGTTGCCATTATCGTATTTCAATAAGGTGCTCTCCGGCTTTGACCTTGGAATTCGGGGAACCTTGACGCTGCGCGATGCCGATTTGGGACTCATTGCCCGTGCCCCCGTGCATGAAGAGCAACATCCTCTTGTCGGAGATACCAGGGTTTCAAGCCAATTGCAGGACATCGTGGCCGGTGGAATACCCCACGCGACCTACCATGCTGTTGCCCCATTTGACCATGTCGAGCGCATCCTGAGCTATCGCAAATTGAGCAATGCCCCGATACAGGTGCTTGCCGGAATTTCGACGGATGACTTCCTGAATGGCTGGCGTCACACAAAATACATTTTTCTTGTGCTCTTGGGATTATTCCTGCTCATCATAAACGCCTCCGCCGCGTTGGTTTACCGCCAGTGGCAGCGTCAGATTCGTGATGCCGTTTCGCTCATGGAAAGCAACGATCTTCTGACAGCATCGCTGAAAGACCTTCGAGAACGGGACAACGCACTTGTTGCCGCAGAAGAGGCAGGCAGGCTCGGCACGTACCTCTTGGATATTGCCAGCGGCAATTGGCAGTCCTCCCCGCAACTGGAAGCAATTTTCGGCATCGACCCTGCGTATCCTCATACAATCGAGGGATGGCAAAATTTAATGCACTCCGACGACCGATATTGGATGACAGCGTACTTCTCTGAAGAGGTGATCGGAAAACGCGGGGTCTTCGACCGCGAGTACCGCATCGTCCGCCCCTGCGACGGAAAAGTCATTTGGGCGCATGGGCTGGGTAAACTGGCCTTGGATGCGAACGGCCAACCGGTGCGCATGAGCGGCACGATTCAGGATGTCAGTGCGAGAAAATTTGCCGAGGAACGCCTGCTGTTGGCGCATGAAGTGTTTCAAAGCGCCATCGAAGGGGTCATCGTGACGGACCGGGATGGGGCGATTCTTGAGACTAATCCGGCCTTTGCCCGTATCACCGGGTATTCCGGCGACGAAGCGAAAGGCCGGAATCCACGGTTTCTCAAATCGGACATCGTGGACGCGGCGTTTCGCGCAAAGCTGTGGGAAGATCTCAATAACCACGGTCATTGGGAAGGCGAATTCGTCAATCACCGCAAGGACGGAACACAATACATTCAGCATTCGCGAATCTCCGCCATCCGTGATGACAAGGGCGATATCGCGCGTTTTGCCGCCGTGATCTCTGACGTCACCGAACTCAAGGAAAGCCAGCAGCGTCTGGAATACCTGGCCTATTACGACGAGCTGACAGGGTTGCCGAACAGGGCACTGTTGTCCGACCGAATGCGACAAGCCATTGCCCAGTGCCACAGACAGGAGACTCGAATGCTGTCTGTTTGTTGCCTGGATCTCGACGGGTTCAAGGATATTAACGATCGCTGGGGCCGCGAAATAGGCGATCAACTCCTGGCCGAAGTGGCCAAACGTTTGCAAAGTTGCAAGCGCGCCAGCGACACAGTCGCTCGGCTTGGCGGCGATGAATTTGTCGTCCTCTTTTGCAACCTGAAGAATGAGCAGGATAGCAACGAGGCGGTTTCTCAACTGCTGCAAACTGTGGGAAAGCCCTACCTGATCGGAATGGTGAGTCCGCACATTACCTTCAGCGTGGGCATCACGCTCTATCCGAACAACACTACCGACGAACCCGACGTCCTCGTACGTCAAGCCAGCCAAGCCATGTACGCGGCCAAAAGTAGCGGCAAAAACCGTGTGCACTTCTTTGATTTCGAAAGTGATCGACGTCTACGCGAACATCAAGCGCAAATCACTTGTCTCAGCGAAGCGCTGGAGAAAGGCCATTTCCGGCTATTCTACCAACCCAAGGTCCACCTGCGCACCGGAAAAGTCACTGGCGTCGAAGCGTTGTTGCGCTGGCAGCATCCGGAACGAGGCCTCCTGCAACCCTATGAATTCCTCCCCGTGCTCGAAACTTCGGAACTCACCTTGCCGGCCGGCGAATGGATCATTCACGAAGCCCTTCAGCAACGCCAGAGATGGCTCGAAGAAGGCATTGATGTCGAGGTGAGTGTCAACCTCTTCGGCCTGCACCTGCAACGCGCTGATTTTGTGGAACGGCTTGCGGTCATCCTGCAAGCATACCCCGAGACTCATCCCCGTGCGCTTGAATTTGAAATAGTTGAAACTACCGCCCTGGAAAATCTTGAGGAGATCACCGCGCGCATCCGTGGCTGCATGGGACTGGGCGTAAGGTTCTCTTTGGACGATTTCGGAACGGGGTATTCTTCTTTGACCTACATGCGGCAACTCCCCGTAAGCAAGGTCAAACAGTAGTTTCGAAAAAACACCCTGATCCCGCCCTATTTTCTTCATAA
>CAXNFJ010000158.1:0-5459 GCA_964201165.1 Desulfomicrobium sp. | reverse complement strand
CCCTGGATGTTTTGGAATACCGCGTTGATGCCGGCGATGCCCTTGCTTGCTTCACGGTGCAGGATTTTGAGGGCAACGGCTCCAAAACCAAGGGCCATCACAAAGATGATGATCGCAATGCCCCATGACGTGGCCTCGATGGCGGATCGGGCGCTCCACAGCGTCCAGGCCAAGCCCATGGCATTGAAGGTCAGCAGGGCCAGGATGGCGGCGGTGATCTTGCCGCGAAGCGTCGAGAGCGGGCCTTTGTCGAAAACTGGGGAGGAGTCCGAATTTGTCATGTGTACCTCTGCGTGAATTCCGTATGTCTTGTGATAAACGACCCTGAAACAAAAGAGAATAGGAAGCGTTCAAGATATTGTGCGAACCGTGAGTGCGCAAAAGCGCTTGCCGGCGGTTCTCTGGACAATGCCACCGGGATGCCGTTATCAGGTACCTCCTAACATTGGAGGTGGCCGTGAGTATTCTGATCAAGAAAGTGCGCTTGAAGGGCGAACTGGTGGATGTACTGATCACAGGGAATCGCTTCGACTCCATTGGCACGGACGTGGACACACGTGCCGACGTGGTCATCGACGGGACGGGCAAGGCCATCCTGCCTTCCTTTCACAACGCGCACACGCATGCGGCCATGACCCTCATGCGCGGCTATGCCGACGACATGGCGCTGCACACATGGCTGTCCGAGCATATCTGGCCTTTTGAGGCCAGGCTGACCGAAGACGATATCTATTGGGGGGCGAAGTTCGCCTGTCTGGAGATGATCAAGTCCGGAACCACCTTCTTCGCCGACATGTACTGGCATTGGAAAGGCACGGCCCGCGCAGTGGAGGAAATGGGGTTGCGCGCGGCCCTGTCCGCCGCCTTTTTCGACTTTGACGATCCGGTTCGCGCCGAGACCATGAAACGGCAGGTCATGGACCTGCATGCCGCGAGTTCGAACTGTTCCGACCGCATCCAGTTCATTCTCGGTCCCCACGCCATCTATACAGTGTCTTCGGATTCCCTGCGCTGGATAGGGGAGTACGCGCTTCGGCATGGCCTCCTGGTTCATCTCCACCTCTCCGAAACCAAAAAGGAAGTGGAGGATTGCATGGCCAAACATGGCCGGCGTCCGGTGGAATACCTGCATGATCTTGGCCTGTTGGCCCCGAATCTGATTTTGGCCCATGCGATCTGGATGACCGAGCACGAGATGGCGCTTCTGGCCGGGCATGGAGTGCAGGTCGTGCACTGTCCAATTTCCAACATGAAGCTGTGTTCCGGGCAGTTCGACTACGCGGCCATGAAGGCTCAGGGTGTGACCGTGGCCCTGGGTACGGACGGGTGTTCCTCCAACAATAACCTGGACATGATCGAGGAGATGAAGGTCGCCTCCCTCCTGGCCAAGGTCACGGCCATGGACCCGACCGTTTTCCCGGCTCTGGAGGTTCTGGACGCGGCCACCGTCAACGGCGCGCGCATGTACGGCCTGGACGGGGGGCGCATCTCCTCGGGCAAGCTCGCGGACTGCATTCTGGTGGACCTGAACCATGTACGCATGGTTCCTGGACACAATCTGGTTTCGAACATGGTCTTCAGCGCGAACAGTTCGTGCGTGGACACGACCATCTGCGACGGACGCGTGCTCATGCATGGCGGGAAGGTCGACGGTGAGGAAGAGATCCTGGCCCAGGTTCGCGCCACGGTGGCCCGGTTGACCGCGCCCCGCCAACCGGAGGGGGACTCGTGCTCCTAGTCTATACCGGGAGCGGCAAAGGCAAGACCTCGGCCTGCGTGGGACAGACCATCCGCGCTCTGGGGCAAGGGCTGACGGTGGCCTTTGGCCAGTTCATGAAAAAGGACGGGCAGGCCGGAGAGCAGGACATGCTGAAGAAGCTGCTCGGCGAGCGCTTCATGGCCTCGGGAGCGGGTTTTTATCGCGACGGCGATTATGCCAGGCATCGGCACAAGGCCGAGCGACTCCTGGCCTGGGCCGGGGAACGGCTGGACCAGGGAGTGGACATGCTGGTCCTGGACGAAACCCTGTACGCCTTGAACCATGGTCTGGTGCTGGAAGAGGAAGTGCGTGGCCTGATCGCGCGTTGCCGGGATCAAGGATGTCATCTGGTCCTGTCCGGCCGGGGCGCTCCGGAGTGGCTGGTGCAGGTGGCCGACATCGTCTCCGACATCACCGAGGTGAAGCACATTTACGCCCAAGGCGGCAAGGCCCGGCCAGGCATTGAATTTTGACGAGGGGCGACGTGTCGCCCCTACGCCGTTGAGCCCAGGTGTTTCGGATCGATGATGGCCCTCCCGCACTCCGGGCAGGCTCCCTGCCGCAGCCTGGTGCGCAGGATCGCAAAGCCGCTTCTCTCCACCACGGTCAGCCCGCAGCCCGGACAGACAGTGTTCTCCAGCCCCGATCCCGGCACATTCCCGACAAAGACGTGATGCAATCCCTCGGCCCGCCCGATGTCGTACGCCCGTTTGAGGGTGTCGAGCGGCGTTGGCGGGTAATCGTGCATGCGGTGGCAGGGGTGGAAGCGCGAGACATGCCAGGCGATGTCCGCGCCCAGTTCGGAATGCAGGAAGCGGGCGATGTCGCGGAGCTCCTCGTCCGAATCGTTTGCGCCTGGGACGACCAGGGTGGTCACCTCCAGATGCCAGCCCAGTTTTTTCATGTGCACGAGGTTTTTCAGCACCGGCCCCAGCCGGGCGGAGCAGATGTCGTGGTAAAACTCCTCGCGGAAGGACTTGAGATCGATGTTGGCGGCCTGGATGAACGGACCCAGCTCGTCCAGGCACTGCGGGCTCTGAAAGCCGTTGCTGACCATGATGTTGGCCAGCCCGGCATCCAGGGCCAGGGCTGCGGTTTCCAGCATGAGCTCGAAAAAGATCGTGGGCTCCGAATAGGTGTAGGCCACGGACGCCGCGCCGGATGTCTGCGCCATGCGGATGATGTCCCGGGGAGGGATGCGCTGCCCCTCGATGGGCTGGCCCTCGCGGGGCGGATGCGCAAGGCTCCAGTTCTGGCAGAAGGCGCAGTCCAGATTGCAGCCCGGAGTACCCAGGGACAGAGTCGTGGTGCCGGGCAGGAAATGGAAGAGGGGCTTTTTCTCCACCGGATCCACATTGAGGGCCGCGACCTTGTCGTAGGACAGGGTGACCACTTTTCCTTCCAGATTTTGGCGTACCCCGCAGAGGCCGAATTTTCCTTTTTCGATGCGGCAGAAATGGGCGCAAAGATGGCATTGCACCGTGTCTGTGTCCAGGGAGCGCCATAACAGTGCGGGCTTGGGCATTTATTTCTCCTTGGTTCGAATTTCCGGAGTGATGAAGATGGGGCCGAGGTATGGTTCGGTTCCGTCGGCCCGTGGAGTCGGGGTGACCTGCATGAGGGTCCCGTTGTCCGGGTTTGATTCGATGCGCATCGGGCCGCCGTCCTCATCGCCGACTCCGGGGCCGACCTGCATGATGGTATCGCTTTGCTCGCCCGATCGGATAAGGATATCCGAACATTCGGCTTGGCGCACGGGGAAAAATACGCATACCAAGATCAGGACCATCCTTGCCAATGCCCCGTTTTTTGCTTTACTTGGACCAACTGTGAGTTTATGCAACGTGGCCTCCAGGCGAAAGACTGTTTTGCCCAGGATAGCGGGTCAAAGGCGAAGAAACAAGGAGTTGTACATGTCCCAGCGAGACAAGGCCTACAAAGATGCCGGGGTTGATATTCAGGCGGGCAATACATTCGTATCCCGGATCAAATCCATGGTGGCATCGACCTATACCAAGGGCGTTGTCAACGATATCGGTGGATTCGGAGGTCTTTTCAAACCGTCCATGTCCATGTTCAACGACCCCGTGCTGGTGGCCTCCACCGATGGCGTGGGCACCAAGCTCAAGCTCGCCTTTCTGTTTGACAGGCACGACACCGTCGGTATCGACTTGGTCGCCATGAGCGTCAACGACATCATCGTACAGGGTGCCAAACCTCTGTTTTTTCTTGATTATTTCGCCACGGGCAAGCTCGATATCGACAAGGCCGAGGCCGTCATCAAGGGTATTGTCGAAGGCTGCAAGGAAGGCCAGTGCGCGCTTATCGGCGGGGAAACGGCCGAGATGCCCGATTTTTACGCCGATGGCGAATATGACCTGTCCGGCTTTTGCGTCGGCATGGTCGATAACGACAAGGTCGTGGACGGTTCCAGCATCGGCGTGGGCGACATCATCATCGGCTTGGCATCTTCGGGGGTGCATTCCAACGGCTTTTCCCTGGTGCGCAAGCTCTATGACCAGTCGGGCCTGCAGCCGGCGGACATTTTTCCCGGCACGGACAAGACCGTGGCCGAGGTCCTGCTCACGCCCACCCGCATCTATGTCGAAGCCGTGCGCAACATCATCCGCGACTGGGAGGTGCATGGCATGGTCCATGTCACCGGCGGCGGCTTCTACGACAACATCGTGCGCATTCTGCCCAAGGGCGTGACCGCCCAGATCCGCTTCGGCACCTGGAACATTCCGCCCGTCTTTGATTGGCTCAAAACTCAGGGCGATCTGGCCTGGGAGGAGATGCTGCAGATATTCAACAGCGGCATCGGCTACATCATGGTCGTCAAAAAAGATGTGGCCACGGATGTCGTCCATCGGTTGGGCGCTCTGAAACAGGACGCCTGGATCATCGGCGAAATTGTCGAGCGCGCGGGCGATGAAGAGCAGGTGCGCATAGACTTTCCGGTCACGGACGCCTGCGATTAAGGGCGACTCCGGCAATGGCGGCTTCGGCCGCCTTTTTTATTTGTGATGTTGTATCCACGGACCTGCTCAGATCCAGCCATCCCTTCCCAAGCCGGGACTTCGAACCGGATTTCACTCAAAATCAGTCTTAGTCAAGGCGGCGGAAGTCAGTCGATCGGATCGGCTGGCGGGTCCCATGGTCCTGCTTGTCGATCTTTTGACGTCGGAGACATGGCGTGGCGAAACGGTTCAGCGTTGAACCGGAATCATTGCTTGTGGATCGAAATGAGGGTGCAGGCCGCCAGCACGAGGAACATGCCGAAGCCGCTCACGAGGGAGATGGGTTCATTGAACATGGCCATGCCGATGACGATGTTCACGACCGGAGTGACCAGGGCGATGGCCGAGCCCTGGGAAACGGACAGGACCTTGTAGGAGTAGGTCATGAGGAGCTGCCCCAGGGCTGCGCTGATGCCTATGCCCAGGAGCACGAACCCGCTCTGGATGCCAATGGCCGTCGGCACGAGATTGGCCGGAATGACCATGAGCCAAAAGCCGATGACGCATTGGGAGAAGAAGATGGCATAGGAGGATTCGGTTTCGCGCAGTTTACGTACGATGACGATGGCCAGCCCGGAAAGCATGGCTCCAAGCAGGGCGATTCCTTCGTACAGGCCCAATCCCATGGCGCCAAAACCGACATCCCGGCCCAGGAAAGTCAAGGCCACCCCGCAAAAAGC
>CAXNFJ010000157.1:0-5475 GCA_964201165.1 Desulfomicrobium sp. | reverse complement strand
CTTCTTGGCTGCCATGACACATTTGTTCACGTCGGACTCGTCATCATAGACAATGACTTCGAGCTGCTGACCGTTTATACCGCCCTGGGCGTTGATCTGATCCTGGAGCATGAGCAACGTGTTTTTTTCGGGTTCTCCCAAAAAGGAAGCCGGTCCGGTCACGGAAAAAACAGCGCCAACCTTGAGAGCGTCGGCGCCAAATGCCGAACCGCAGGTCAAAAGGGACAACAGTAGGACAACGATCCAACTCGCCGCTTTCATGGAAACCTCCGAAAAAATATGTTGATGTACTCGGGAAACCGCAAGATCAGACCAATTTGACCGATAATCGATACCTTGATCCTCCCCTCCTGTCAATTGAGGCGGATGGGGACTGCGCACTCCCCCGCTCAGCAACAGCTATCCAGGTCCGGCGAGTCGTGGAAAGACTATTCCCCCATTTCCCAAAATCAAAAAGCCCGTCATGGGGCATCATGGCGGGCTTTGGTGATTGATTCGGGCGTTACGACTAGATTTTGTTCGAGGCCACGGAGAGCCTGGAAATCTTTCTGGCAGCGGTACGCCAATGCATCACTTTCTTGCTCGCGGCCTTGTCCAGAATGGAGGTGGCATGCTGCAAGGCGGTGGTCACGGCATCGTTGTCTTTGGACTCGATGGCGGTGTGAACAGCCTTCATAGCGTTCTTCACCCGGGTCTTCATCATTCTGTTGCGCTCACGGGCCTTCAGGCTCTGGCGGTGTCTCTTCAGGGCAGACTTGTGATTGGCCAAAATATAACTCCTTCTCAAATTAAACGCGTGTTTCTGTCAGCATCAAGATGCCTCTGCAATCCGGCGTCAGTAGCCGAATCCGTCGACGCCTGTCAAGCCTAGACCTGGAATTTTCCAAAATCAGCCACTTGACCCAGGGTTGTGACCAGACGGTACAGCAGGTTCAAACGGTTGGTGCGCAGGGTTGCATCGTCGCACATGACCATGACCCCGTCGAAAAAACCATCCACAGCTGGGCGCAGGATCCGCAACCGGGTCAACATTTGCGGATAGTCACTCGCCACGGCCAGCTCGGCCCAGACGGGCTCTATCTGCCGCAGGGTTGCCCAGAACGCCTTCTCCGCGTCGTTTTCCAATAGCTCTTCGCGCACCGTGCCGGTAAGTTCCTGACCAGCCTGCTTGCGGATGATGTTGGCCGCACGCTTGAAGGTCAGGACCGAGGCCTCGAAATCCTCTTCCCGGCTGAAATCGGCCAGGGCGCGGACCCGGCGCCACGTTTCGTAGATGTCCGCAAAACCCGGCGCCATGGCGGCCTCCAGAACCAGAGTTTCGATGCCCTGAGCGTTCCAGTAGGCGCGCAGACGCTGGCCGAAGAAATCCATGAGCTTATCCAGGGCTTCGTCCGGAGACAACTTCCAGGTCACGCCGACATACCCGTTCTGCGCTTCTCGGAGCAGGGAGGCGATATCAACCTTGAGGCCCAACTCCAGGATGATGCGGCACACGCCAAGAGTGCAGCGGCGCAGCGCGTAGGGATCGGCCGCGCCCGTGGGCATCATGCCGAGCCCGAAGCAGCCGGTCAGATTGTCGAGCTTGTCGGCCAGGGACAAAATGGCCCCGGCCATGGTGGCGGGCAGCGAGGAATCCTGGCCAGCGGGCAGATACTGCTCGTAAAGAGCCTGAGCCACGACCTCGCTCTCCCCCTTGCGCCGGGCGTAGATGCCGCCCATCTTGCCTTGCAGATCGTCGAATTCGTAGACCATCTCCGAGACCAGATCGGCCTTGGACAATCGTCCGGCTCGGGCCATGTCCGCAGATAGCTCCGGAGCGACATGCGCGGCGATGGAGGCGGCCAGCTTTTCCAGTCTGCGTGTCTTGTCGCCCATGGTGCCAAGCGGACCGATAAAGATGACCTTGTCCAGCTTGTCCAGCCAGTGGTCAAAAGTTGCGGCGCAATCCGCCTCCCAGAAAAAGCGGGCGTCCTCCAGGCGAGCGCGCAGCACTCTCTCCCAGCCCTTGCGGACCAGGGCGGGCTCACGGGATTCGATATTGGCCGCAGTCAGAAAATACGGCAGGAGCTTTCCGTCCGCGCCGCGCAGGCCGAAGCTCTTCTGGTGGGTCTCCATGCTGGTCAGCAGCACCTCGGCCGGTAGCTCAAGAAATTTCTGGTGAAAACCGCCCAGCATGGCGCGGGGGGCCTCCACCAGATTGGCGACCTGATCCAGCAGGGACTCGGACCATTCCACGGTCCCGCCCACTTCGGCCAGCCGGTCGCCTTCGGTCCGGATGGCACACTTGCGGTCGGCGGCGTCCAGGATGACCCGGCCCTGCTCATGCAAAATCCGCGCATAGTCATCGGCATGGGACACCGTGAAGGGTCCCGGCCCCATGACCCGGTGGCCGCGAGTCTCGTTGGCAGCCGTCAGTCCGGCAAAGCCAAAGGGCACCGTCGTGTCGTCAAGCAACGCCAGAAGCCAGCGCACAGGCCGACCAAAGGTGCAGTCCTTGCCCATCCACTGCATTTTCTTGGGAAATGTCAGGCCCGGCAGGATGGTCGCGCAGGTTTCGGCCAGAATCTCGGCGGCGCCACGTCCGCCCACGGTTTTTCTCAGGGCCAGATACTCGCCCTTGTCCGTCTTCTCCACATGGACCTGATCGAAATCCACGTTCTGGGACTTGGCGAAGCCAAGACCTGCCTTGGTCGGCTTGCCTTCGGCGTCGAGCGCGATACGCACCGGAGGGCCGGACACGACAATCTCTTCCGTCTTCTGCACTGCCACAAGGCCAGTGATGTCCACCACCAGCCGCCGAGGGGTGGAAGCAGTGCTGACGCGGGCGTGGTCGAGCCCGGCTTCGGAGAGCAGCGCCGTAAAACGATCCCGCAACTCCCGGTCCAGGAGGGGCAGAAAACGCGCCGGCATTTCCTCCACGCCAATTTCAAGAACAAAATGGCTCATATGAAAACTCCCTATGCAAAACCCGAAGGGGGACGATTAGGATTTCAGGAGCGGATGCCCCATTGCCTCGCGCTGCTCCACGTAGAGCCTGGCCACGGCCGAGGCCAGAACCCGGACCCGGGCAATGTACTTGGCCCGCTCGGTGATGGATATGGCTCCGCGCGCGTCCAGCAGGTTGAAGGTGTGGGAGCATTTCAGACAGAAATCATAAGCTGGCCAGGGCAGGCCAGCCTCGCACAGCTTCGCGCACTCGGCCTCGCAGGAATTGAAAAATCCGAGCAGCATATCCTGATTGGAATGATCGAAATTGTACTTGGAATGCTCCACCTCGGCCTGATGATACACTTGGCCGTAGGTGACATGATCGTTCCAGGCCAGGTCATAGACCGATTCCTTTTCCTGCAGGTACATGCACAGCCGCTCCACCCCGTAGGTGATCTCGCAGCTGATGGGCTCCAGGTTGATGCCACCGACCTGCTGGAAATAGGTGAACTGGGTCACCTCCATGCCGTTGAGCCACACTTCCCAGCCAAGTCCCCAGGCACCCAAGGTCGGGCTTTCCCAGTCGTCTTCGACAAAGCGGATGTCATGCACATGCTTGTCGATGCCGAGCACCCCGAGGCTGTCCAGATACAATTCCAGAACATTGGCCGGAGAAGGCTTCAGAATGACCTGGAACTGGAAATAATGCTGCAGTCGATTCGGGTTCTCGCCGTAACGGCCATCCGTGGGGCGGCGGGTGGATTCGGGGTAGGCCACCTTCCAGGGTTCGGGACCCAGGACCCGCAAGAACGTGGACGGGTTGAACGTCCCCGCGCCGACTTCCATGTCGTAGGGAAACTGCAGCACACAGCCCTGATCGGCCCAAAACCGCTGCAGATTGGTAATGACGTCCTGAAAATTCATGCACAGCTCCTTACACGATCTACTCAAAATCGCCCGCTTCAGCTTCGCACAAAGCGATTGCCTTCGCAGGTCAGTCCGAGATGACATTGAACAAAGGCGTCCACCAGATGGACGCATTCCTCCCGCACCTTGGGCGAAGGCACCCAATCAGCCCATTCCCTGGGGCCGGAACAGGCCAGGCGGACAAGCAAACTCAAAGTTTCGCGGGAAGTGGAAATCTTGGCGCCCCCGCCCGAAGGACAGCGCAGGCAATACAACCCGCCCTCCTGTACCGCGAATACGGAACGATGGTGGGTATCAAGGGGGCCTCCGCACTGCCGGCAGCGCAGCAAATCCGGCTGATAACCCTGGGCAAAGGCCATCTTCGCCCGGAACAGCAACGGAATGAACCACGATCCCGGTCCGTCCTGATCCAGGGCTTCCAGAGTCTCCAGCAGCAGGGCATGGGCCGGGGCGTAGCCGTCCGGGGCAAAGGACAGGGATTCGAAAAAACGCACGCAGTTGCTGATCATGCCGAGCTTCTTGAGGTCTTTCTTCAACACCCCGAAGCCGTTGATGAGGGTGCCTTCCTGAAGGCAGTAATAGTCCCGCCGGTCACGGCTGACCCGAAAATGGACCAGGCTGATGTGGTCCAGGCAGCCGCAAAACCTTTTGCGGCTGCGCCGCCCGCCAAAGGCGAAGCCGGTCAGCAGGCCGTAGGTGGGTGAAAAAAAGCGGACCCAGCAGTCCGCTTCCCGAAACGTGCCCACCCGCAGCACAAGAACCTGTTCGGAAAATTCCATGCGCGCCCCGGATCCTCCGCCCTATTCCACGACCAGGGTCTTGACCTCGCCGAGAGCGGCCTCGAACGGATACGGCTGCCCGTCAAGTTCCAGCTTCACCCCGCCCGCATTGCCGAACTTGACGCTCAAGGACGAGTGGAAGGTGATGGATGTGGACTCACCCTTTCGTAAAAAATAATCCAGGACCTTGTCGTCAGGTCTGGCTTGCAGCCAACTCGCGGAGTGGGCGCTGATGCGCAACACGCGTTCCTTCCCGGCGACCTGCGGTTTCGACGCGGTAGGGGGAACTTTCTCCGTGACGGGAGTTTGGGGCGCGACCACGGTCGCATTGGCTGCCGCTTCGGACGTGGAATTCTGTCCGTCCATCGAGGCATTCCGCTCCATGTCCAACTGGGCCTGCGCAGCCATTTGGGACTCCTCCGCCACTTCCTGCATCTGGGTCATGGGGGCGGGCAGAGGCTCAACCGACTGCTCTTGAGCCGGAGCCAGGGGCACGGTTTGGACCTCTTCCTGAGCGGGTGGGGGAGATTGAGGAAGACGGGCACGGTAGAGGTCAAAAGCGTACCAGCCCAAGGCTCCAAGGGCCAGAATACCGAGAATCGCGACAATGCGCACCGCCGTGATGACATGCCCGGAATCGTGCGTTTTGACGCTGATCTGCGGCGCATGAGCTTCCGGATGGTCCGTGTCCGTGGGCACGGGATATTCGCGGCTGAAATGCGCGCACAACTCCACCGCGTCCAAACCCAGAAGCAAGGCGTAACTGCGCACAAAGCCTTTGGCGTAGACCGGATGGGGAAATCTGGCGCTGTTGCCCTCTTCAAGAGCCATGATGACCGAG
>CAXNFJ010000156.1:0-5477 GCA_964201165.1 Desulfomicrobium sp. | reverse complement strand
ATGCCCAGGGCTTCCGTGAACCTGTCCCAGGCCGCCAGCAGCGGGTGCTCCGGAGGACGGGGCGCCCGCTGCCGGACAACGGGCGGGGCGGGCGGACGGACGGACCGGTCGCTGACGACCTCCCCGTCGCGCAGTTCGATGATGCGCTGGGCGTGGCCCGCCACCTGGGCGTCGTGGGTGACGAGGATGATGGTGTGCCCCTGGCCGTGCAGTTCGTGCAGGATGGCCAGCATCTCCGCTCCGCTCTTGCTGTCCAGAGCTCCGGTGGGCTCGTCGGCCAGGATGACATCCCCGCCGTTCATGAGCGCCCGGGCGATGGACACGCGCTGCTGCTGCCCGCCGGAAAGCTGCCCGGGCCTATGGCTGCGGCGATCCTCCAGTCCCAGACGCGCGAGCAGCTCCCTGGCCCGTTCACGGCGCCAGGCCTTGGGCTGGCCGAGATACACGGCCGGCATCTCCACGTTGCCCTCGGCATCCAGGTGCGTCAGCAAATGATAGCGCTGGAAAATGAAACCGAAATTTTCCCGTCGCAGCCGGGCCAGTTCGCTGCCGTCCAGAGCGCCGGTTTCCTGACCGTCGATGCGATAGCTGCCCGCGCTGGGCTGGTCCAGGCAGCCCAGGATGTTCATGAGGGTCGATTTTCCGGACCCGGACGCGCCGATGATGGCCACCATCTCCCCGGCCTCGATGCGCAGGTTGATGTCTTTGAGCACGGCGATCTCTTCATCACCGGCCGGGAAGCGACGATACACCCCGGTGAGTTCCAAAAAAGGCGGCATCCTACATGCCTCCGCGCCGAGGTCTGCCGGTGGCGTTTTCCACGGGCAGATCGCCCGCGCCGCTGTCGCCGATGATGATCTGGTCCCCGTCGGCAAGCCCCTCCAGCACCTGCACATGGACCTTGTCCGTCAGGCCCGTACGGATGACCGCCTTGCGGGACATCCCGTCGCGCAGGACCGACACCGTGTGCCGCCCTTCCCCGTCAGCGGGGCCCAAGGCCGAGACCGGAATGCTCAGGACGTCCTGCGCCCTGGCGAGGATGATGCGGACCTGCGCGGTCATGCCGATGCGCAGGGCGTGGTCGGTGTTGGCCACGTCGAAAAGGCCGTTGTAATAGATGGCTTCGGCGCTGGCGGCGCTGGTGGAATCCGAGATGTCGATGGTCGGCCCGGGCTCGATGGCCTGGAGCGTGCCGTGATGGCGGGTCGCGTTGCCCAGGGTGGTGAAGGACACTTCCAGGCCGGGACGGACCTTGGCCACGTCGGCCTCGGAGATCTCGGCCTTGACGGTGACGGTGTCCAGCACGGCCAGGGTCAGGATGGTCGGCACGGTCTGAGCCGAGATGATGGTCTGACCCTCCTTGGTCACGACATCGACCACCACCCCGTCGATGGGCGCATTGATCTGGGTATAGGCCAGATCCACCTGGGCCGTGTCCACTTCGGTCTCGGCCTGGAGGATCTCGGATTCCAGGGCCGCGATCTCGGCCCGCGTGGACGCCACCTGGGCCTCGGCGACCTCAAGGTCGGCCTGGGCCGAGGCATCCTGTCCGCGCATGCGTTTCTGCCGGATCAGCTCCAACTGGTACTGCCGCAGCAGCGCTTCCCTGGCCCGCTTCTGGGCGTGCACGTTGGCAAGCCCCGCCCGCGCGTTCTTCAACGCGTTCTGCTGCTGCTGCGGATCGATCTCGGCCAGGAGCTGGCCCTTGGTCACCCGGTCGCCCAAACCCACATGCAGGCGCTGGAGTTGCCCCGAAACCTGCGCTCCGACCTCGACCGTGTTCTGGGCGTGGATCATGCCGCTGGCCAGGACCGCCTCTTCCAGATCCATGCGCACCGGCATGGCGGTGATCATGGCCGGCTTGTCCACATCCCCCTTGAAATACCAGTATCCAATGCCGACCAGGCTCAGCACGGCCAAGGCAATCACTATGCTTCGCGTCATCTTTTGTATCCGAATTTTCATTACACTCATGGCGCCGACCCACATGGCAGGCAACATGGCTCTAATGGTTTCTTGAGCAAAGGAAAGACGAAAAATTCTAAAAAAATGTAAGGAAAAAAGGATGAGGGGGCAAGACCGGGGAAAAAAGCCCACGACCGGGAGGTGCCAGATCCTCCCGGTCGTGGATACGCGAAGTGAAACGGGAAAGAGGGGCTAGGTGGTCATGAAAGCAACGAGCTGCCCCATGAATTGCACAACTTCATCGAACTGACCCAGTATGTTGTCGCTCCAGCCATAAGCAACCAGAGTCGCCATCCCGGCAAGCCAAAACAGGTAGCATATCTGCCTCATGACAATCACCCCCGAAAGTCTGAATATGGCCGGCACTATCGCCGACGTCTCGAACTCTCACAGAGCAAAGGGTGTGCCTACCAAACGATGCCATCCAACATCTTGTCATGCCTGGAAAAACATTCCGCGCCGACAAATCATGATCGTTTCAGTCCGGAATCCGCGCGCAAAGAGCGTACACCGTGCGCAAATCTTCTCTCACTCCGTATGCTTTCCCGCCCTGAGCGGGGAATATATTTACCGGACTTGAAGCATGCTGCCAAAAGAATGCCCACCACAAGTCAGTATATTTTCGAGACTGGCGCTGGGCATAGCCTGACAATGGCTTTTAAAAAAAAATCAGGACTTCCCCGCACTGAGCCGTTCATCGAGGAGTTGTCCCAGGCGGGCCAGATGTGTCTTCTCCTCGCTCGCGATCTGCTCCAGAATGGCGCGGTGCTCGTCGTTCTGGGTCCAAACGGAGGCGCGCATGTACAGATCCAGGGCCTGCGCCTCGATGGACATGGCCAGGGAGATGACATCGACCGGGCTGTTCACGTCGGGCTTGAAGCGATCCATGTACTCCTGCGTGGTCACCCCACCTTCCATGAGCGGGATCACGAACGCGCACTCGAAGGCACCACGGTCCTCCTTGCCCGTAAGCCGGGTGTATTCGTCGAAGAGGCGATCCTTGTGCTTGATTTCGATGTCGGCCAGGAGTCGAAAAACGCTCTTGATCTTCTCGTCCTCCACCCGCTCCTGCAAGCGCAGATAAAAATCGCGCAACCCGTCCTCCAGAGAATAGGCCGTGGCCAGGATCTGCTCCGCGCTTTCCAGCTCGGTGAAGAGGTCCACCCCCGCCTCTTCCGCCCCGAACGCGGACTGACCGTTCCAGGCCTTGAAGCCGCCGCTGAGGTTGATGACCTGCTCGTACCCCTTGCCCGCCAGGACCTGGGCCGCCGCCCGGCTACGGCCGCCGATGGCACAGTAGACGACCACCGGCAGGGACGGATCGATTTCGTCCAGGGAGTCGGTCAGCACCGCCAGCGGGACCAGCTTGGCCCCGGGGATATGGCCTTCCTCGTATTCACCGGGCTGGCGCACATCGAGGATGGTCACCTCCTGCAGGGTCTTGTCGGAGAGATAGGCCCGGACATCCTCCGCGGACATGGACTGGACCGGGGTTAAGAATTGTTTCCAGCGCATAATGAGCCTCCTCGAATGTTTTTGTCAGCCCACCATGCCCCCTGCCGGGCGAAAATTCAACCTGAAGACCGGGATTGACACAAAAACGGGCCTATCGTATTTTTACGATACACGATATACGATATCCGGAGCACATATGAACCACGACCCAAGCCTCGCGACCCTGTGTAAAGCCCTCGGGCACCCCGCCAGGGTCGCCATTCTCCGGCATCTGCTGCAGGTGGACCGCTGCATATGCGGCGAGATCGTGAATATTCTGCCCCTGGCCCAATCCACCGTCAGCCAGCATCTGAAGCAGCTCAAGGACGCGGGGCTGATCCGGGGCGAAATCGAAGGTCCGCGCATCTGTTATTGCGCGGACAAGGACCGCTTGACCGAACTCAAAAACCTCATCACCGCATTGTAGGCGCACATGAAACCGCTGCAACCCTTTCCCATGGCTCCGTCCGGCTCATGCGCAACCCCGTGCGGGGCAAGCGAAATCCCCGCTCCGGGGATAGCTCCGGGGCCGTGCTGAGGCCCTCCACCCGCCCCTGGTGCAGGGGTGGACGATCTTCCCGGCTATCGCATCGAGCCGTACGTGGCCAACTTCCTGCCCACCCCGTCGGGGCGGATTCCGCGTCTCCTGGCCAGCCCCACCTTGCGCGACCGGCTCGGAACCAGCCGCGCCAGGCTGGGCCTGGACCGCAACAACTACACCGTCAACCCCGGCCTCTACGCCATCGGCAATCCGGGACCTGAAGCAGCCGTCGTCGTCACGGCCAACTACAAGCTGACCTTCGACACGGTCCGCTTCGCCCTGACCGGGCGCGACATCTGGATGCTGGTGACCGACACGCGCGGCATCAACATCTGGTGCGCGGGCGGCAAGGGCACCTTCAGCGCCGCAGGCATTGCCGAGCAGGTGCGCAAGACCGGCCTTGAACGCATCGTGTCCCACCGCCGCCTCATCCTGCCCCAGCTCGGAGCCAACGGAGTGCGGGCCCGCGACCTGCGCAAGGACTGCGGATTCGAGGCCGTCTTCGGCCCCGTGCGAGCCGAGGATCTGCCCCGCTATCTCGACCACGGCATCGACGAGGCCATGCGCGAGGTGACCTTCAGCCTGAAAGAGCGCGCGGTGGTCGTCCCCGTGGAGCTGGTCTTGGGCTGGAAAATCATCCTCTCGTCCTTTCTGGTGGCGGCCGCGCTGAGCCTCGTCGGACCGGAATTCTCTCTGCAGGCCATTTGGGAGCGCTGGATTCTGGCCGCCACCGCGACAGGCCTGGGCATGGCCGCCGGAGCTGTTTTCTTCCCCCTGCTCCTGCCCGGGTTGCGCACGCGGCTCTTCTCCCTGGGGGGAGCCGGATTGGGTCTGGCCCTGGCCGTGCTGCTGCCCGCCATCTTCCCCGACAACACGACGCTTCAGATCCTGGGGGCGGGCCTGTGGACGGTGGTCATGTCCTCCTGGCTGGCCCTCAATTTCACCGGCTCCACGCCCTACACTTCGCCCTCGGGGGTGGAGAAGGAGATGCGCCGGGCCATACCGCTGCTGGCCGGATGCACCCTTCTGGCCGCAGGCCTTTTTGTGATCGGCAATTTCTCGTGAGGAGCATATGAAAACCTACCGTCATCTCGAAAACGTGACCACCCTGGCCTATGACCGGGACAAATGCGTGGGCTGCGGCCTCTGCGCCACGGTCTGCCCGCACCGGGTCTTCCGGCTCGACCAGGGCAAGGCGCTGGTCCTGGACCGCGACGCCTGCATGGAATGCGGGGCCTGCGCCCTGAACTGCCCGACGGCCGCCATCTCCGTCACCCCCGGCGTGGGCTGCGCGGACTACATCATCCAGGCCTGGCTGCCGGGCAAGCGCACGACCTCCTGCTGCTGAATCCTTGACCGCGGCAGCGAAATGCATGATTTCTCGACCTCAAACCATGGAGGACTCATGCTCGCACGCGCCGACGCACTTGAACTGCTCAACAATACAGCTCCCGATCATCTCCGGATCCATGCCCTC
>CAXNFJ010000155.1:0-5480 GCA_964201165.1 Desulfomicrobium sp. | reverse complement strand
AATATCGTCGTGCATGAGGGTGGCCGAATGCAGAAATTCCAGGGAGCTGGCCAGGGTGTGCAGATTGTCGCCGCGAAAATCCAGGGCCCGGGCAAAAAGAATTGTGAGCATGGGCCGCAGGCGCTTGCCGCCGGCGTCCATGACGTGTTCGGCGACTGGCTTCACCAGCGCGGGCAACGCGTCGATTTCTTGTTGGATGGCGGCGTTGATGACCGGAAGCTCTTTGAGAAAGGCGATTTTCAGTTGGGCAAAGGCATCATTCATGAAAGATCCCGAAAAGTTTGCAGCATGTTGAGAGCGGCCTGGCCATGTGACCCCATATCCAGACTGAATTCGTTGACGTAGGCGGCAATATGTTGGTCGAGCGTGGCTGCGTCAAGCTCTCTGGCTAGGGACGCGATAAAAGGCATCACAGTTTCCCGCTGTGCGCGGGCGTGGAGGATGCTTGCGCGAATGCTTTCCACGATGGCGGAGTGCGTATCGGCGCCAAGGTCACGGCGGGCCACGATGCAGCCGAGAGGCAGGGGCAGAGAGCCCGTATGCCC
Source organism: Desulfomicrobium sp. (assembly GCA_964201165.1). Taxonomy (GTDB): domain Bacteria; phylum Desulfobacterota; class Desulfovibrionia; order Desulfovibrionales; family Desulfomicrobiaceae; genus Desulfomicrobium. The sequence goes on along the minus strand of CAXNFJ010000155.1, from coordinate 4,935 downwards.
ACGCCACCATTCTCCCAGATCCAGATTCAAGGCCAGTCCGTAACGATCATAGACCAGGGCCGTCTCGTGAATGAGCAAGCCCGCATCGACCTCGCCCGCGCGCACGGCGTCGACAATGGCGTGAAAGATCATGGGCACGGGGGTGAAACGACCGCCCAGGGCCGCATTCAGGATGCACATGGCCGTGGTGTCCAGGCCGGGAACGGCGATCGTGCGCGGCACGCCGTGAAAATCGGCGCGGGTGACCAGCTTGGGGCCGTGTTCCAGGCTGAAGGCCCCGCCGCAGGGCAGGATTGTGAATGTGTCCTGCAGACGCAGGGCCGTGGCCGCGCTGACCTTGATCACGTCCCAGGTGCCGGCGAATGCGCCCTGGTTCAACTCCTGCACGTCGTGCCAGAAAAAACGGCAGTCATGCCCGGTCGGTGCAGGAGTGAGCCCGAGAACCCATGCCCCGAAAATAAAGCTGTCATTGGGGCAGGGTGAGATGGCGACTGTCAGGGTGCTCATGCCGCAGCTCCCGTGAGGATCGGCATGATGCCCTGCAGGGCGTCCAAGGCCAGACGGAAATTCCAGAGACGCTTATCGCGCGCTCCGACCGGATTGGAAACGGTTCTGATTTCGAGAAATGGAATGCCCCGCAGGCGCGCCGCCAAGGCCAGGCTGAATCCTTCCATGTTTTCCGTGGCCGCGTCGTGGCGGGCCTGGAGTATTTCAGCCCGTCGCTGGTCTCCGCTGACTCCGGCCACGGTCAGGCTCGTCCCCTGAGGCCAGTCGGCGGGCAGAGAGAGGTCCATGGCCGCAGCCGCGGCGACCGGATCAAGATCCAGCCGATTGACGGGATCGAGGGACAACTCCGGGAGCATCTGGTGGGCAAAGGGTTCTTCTGCGGTCTGGGCCGCGTGATGCACGCCGTATTCCGGCCAGATCTCGGCGCTTGCGACGCACGGCGCGCCTAAGGGCTGTCGGGCCAGATCGAAGCTTCCGCAGATACCCAGATTGAGAATGCCCGAAGCCTCGGGGAAGCGTTCAAGCAGGGCGCCCATGCTCAAGGCCGCCGCTACCGGACCGATACCGATCACGCACGCCAGAATGTCGCGGCCCCCGACCTGAAGCCGCTCAGGCCGCGGTGCGGGTTTGCGCGTCAGCCGGGTCAGGGCGCTGTGACATTCGCGGTCGGTTGCGCAGGCCAGGATGATCATGAAAGCCCCTTCACTTACAGTCGCCAGTAGGTGAAGTCGGCCGAGAGCAGATCCTTATCCAGGAAGCTTTTGACATCAATGATGATCCCTGCGTCCGGACGCTTGAACATGGACTTGAGCCGCCCAGTGTCGAGCTGGGCGAATTCCGCGTGCGAGACGGCCAGGATGAGGGCGTCGAGATCACGCAGCGCCTCCAGGGGCAGAAGATCCACTGCGTATTCTTCCTTGGCTTCCTTGGCGTCAGCCAAGGGATCGTGGACCAGGACGTCGACATGATAGTCGCTCAGTTCGTGGATGATGTCCTCCACGCGGCTGTTGCGCAGATCGGGAACGTTTTCCTTGAAGGTCAGCCCCAGCAGTCCGACGCGCGCGCCTTTGATCAGGCACCCGGCGTTGATCATGGCCTTGATGGTCTTTTCCGCGATGAATTTGCCCATGCCGTCGTTGATGCGCCGTCCGGCCAGGATGACCTGGGGGTGAAAGCCGATGGATTCGGCCTTGAAGGTCAGGTAATAGGGATCCACTCCGATGCAGTGCCCGCCGACCAGGCCCGGTCTGAAGGGCAGAAAATTCCATTTGGTGCCGGCGGCCTGCAGCACCTCATTGGTGTCGATGTTCATGCGGTCGAAAATGAGAGCCAGCTCGTTCATGAGCGCGATGTTCAGGTCCCGCTGGGTGTTCTCGATGACCTTGGCGGCTTCCGCCACTTTGATGCTTGAGGCCCGATGCACTCCGGCTTTGACGATGGCGCCGTAAAAAAGAGCCAGCAGATCGGCCGTGGGCTGATCCTGACCGGCGACGACTTTGACGATGCTTTCCAGCGTATGGACGCGGTCGCCGGGATTGATCCGCTCCGGAGAATACCCCACGGTGAAATCCGTGCCGCAGGACAGGCCCGATTTTTCTTCCAGCAGGGGCACGCAGATTTCTTCCGTAAGTCCGGGATAGACAGTAGACTCATACACAACGATGCATCCGGCGCGCATGTGGGCGCCAACGGTGGTGGTCGCCCCGACAACGGGCCGCAGGTCCGGCTTCCGATTGCCGTCGATGGGAGTGGGAACGGCCACGACGATGACTCCGGCCCGGGCAAGCTGGGCGGGATCGTTCGTGTATTCGACCTTGGCGCGAGCCAGTCTTTCAGGCTCGATCTCGCGGGTGGAATCCCGTCCCAGGCGCAGTTCCTCGATGCGGGGCCTGGAAATGTCGAAACCGATGACCTTGAAGTGGTCGCCAAGGGCCACGGCCAACGGCAACCCGACATAGCCCAGGCCCACCACGGCTACCGATGTGTTGCCGGATGTGATGTCGTCGAAAGTGATCATGGAGTCCTCGTTTCCAAGGGAAGATGGGGAGGTTGCGGGATGACGGGAGTGCCCGGCCGTGTCAGCATGTCAGACCGGCTTTTGCGCTACGTGAATATAAACAATTCCGGAGCTGAGCGGTTGATAGCTCACTTGGGCGAATCCTGCGTCCAGGAGTTCCGCGGCCAGGGTCCGGGCATTGGGAAAGGCCCGGATGGTGTCCGCCAGATACTGGTAAGCCTCTGGGTTTTTGGAAAAAAAACGGCCGATTCTGGGAAGGACCGTGCCCAGATAAAAATTGTATGCGCCTTGCCAGATCCTGGCTTGCCCGGTGCCGAATTCCAGGATGCAGATGCGCCCGCCAGGGGCGAGCACCCGGAAAATTTCTTTGTAGGCCTCGGCCCTGGGCAGGATGTTGCGGATGCCGAAGGCGATGGTCACCGTATCCACGCAGGCATCGGGCAAGGGCAGGGCGCGTCCGTCGGCCTGGACCGGAAAAATGGCCGGATGGTTGCCGATTTTTGCTTTGCCCCGGGAGAGCATGCCCTGCGAAAAATCCATGCTGAATACGCGCATGGCGGGGTTTTGACGCAGAATTTCCACACTCACGTCCAGGGTGCCGGCCGCGAGGTCAAGCACTGCCCCTGTCGGTCCGGAGCGGACGTAACGCACCAGGCGATGCCGCCAATACACGTCCTGTCCGGCACTCAGGAAATGATTCAGAAAATCGTACCAGGCCGCGATGTTGTCGAAAAGGCCGGAAACCTTTTTCCCATGCTCATTCGGATTCAACGGTGGAATCCTTGTCGCTGGTGGATGCCGATCCGGATTTGGTCACGGTACGGTAGACGTCATCGTAGATAGGCTCGAAGTATTCGGAAAAATTGGAAGGGGAGATGCGTCCCACTTCAATGAATTTGACGACAATTTCCTTGGCAACCTGCAGGGCTTGTTTTTGGATCTGGTCCATGAGTCTCTCTCTGGTTGAACATGGGAACAAAAAAACCGCCCGGGGGGATGGTATCGACCTGCTTTGGGGGGAAAACCGGGCGGTAAAAAAAGAAAGAAAAACCCTGAAGCCCTCCCTTCGTTTTTTTCTTTCCTAGCACACCCCTAAGTGGGAGTCGAGGGCTCTCAGGGCAAGGCTTTCGGGCGGTCAGCCCCCCAATTCCCGAAGCAAGGCTTGGATTTCCGCGCGCACAATCCTGGCCGCCGCACCGGGCACTTGCTGCTGGATATATTCGGACAGTTCACTTTTAAGCATGTCAATGGGAGGGGCGCTGCTCACCCGGGATGCGAGGTCGTCAAGATCGTTGCGCAGCCGTTCTTCGCTGGCCCGCAAAGAGGCGATTGTGGCATCCTTGTCCGCCAAGGATTCCTGCAGACCGTTCATGGCTTCCGCCTGATGCTGAATCATCGTGCGCAGTGCGCTGAGTTCGTTTTCCATGTCCTGCAATGCCGAGGACGGCGACGACGCTGCCAACGCGGCCTGGATGTCGGGCATGGAGTCGACTTGGTTTTGCAAAGCGTTCACGGATTGTTGCAGTCCGTCCACGCTGGCGGATGAAGCCAGGGCTGAAATTTTGGACTCGACATGATCGAGGATGTCCGTACGCATGGCCTCGGCCAGAGGCAGCCCCTGGGGTGACTGCGGGAGGAGGGCCAGGATCTGTTCGGGCTGGATGTCCAAGGTGGGTTCGGGTTTGGCTTCGAGGGCGTCGATGCGGCCTGTGGCGTGCCCGAGGAGTTGCCGCAACGTTTCAAGATCCGCAGGCTGGCTCAGAGCCGCGAGCTTGCTTTCCACGACCTGCAGGATGTCGTCGCGCAGGGCCTCGGCCAGGGGCAGGCCGTGGGGCGACTGCGGCAGCAGGGCCAGGATCTGTTCGGGCTCGATGTCCAGCGTGGGCTCGGGCCTGGCTTCCAGAACATCAAGCCGTGCGCTGAGCATTTCGAGTTCGACGGGTGAAATTTTTTCTTCGACAACACCCTGGAACACGGGAGTCTCTGTGGAACTGGAGTAAGGCTCAGTTTTTTGAGATGCAACGGAGGGCTCCGGTTGCGCCGCTTTCGCGGGCGTCGCAAAGAGCTGTCCGGTCAGTTCCAGTTCCAGATCCTCTGGAGTGGGAAGTATGGCCGACGTTGCGGAAGCTGGTTCGCGTTCGCTTTGTGTTTGGACCAAGACGGTCTCCGGGATGTCCGCGAGCAGTTCTTCCGTCAGATCATGGATATGTGCATTCATGTCCTCGGCATCCATGCCTGGAAGCTCCAAATCCAGGTCGATTGTTTCAGCAGCGGATGACTCCGCTGGAGGGGCCGAGGGTTGAGGGGCGTCGTCAAGGATCACGTCAAGGGCTGTGGGCTCTTCATCCACTTCACCAATGTGCAAGGAATCGAAAAGATCGTCCAGGTCCGAAAGATCCATTTCCGGAGCG
>CAXNFJ010000154.1:0-5494 GCA_964201165.1 Desulfomicrobium sp. | reverse complement strand
CTCCAATCCTGAAGCACAAGACCCTGCCTCTGGCCGAGATGCTTCAGGATGTCATGGGCATCACCGAAACGGCCATGGGCTGTCCGGTGGAGATGGAATTCGCCTGCAATCTCTACTCCGATCCGGCCCGCAAGCCCTCGATTTCCCTGCTGCAGCTACGGCCCATGTCCGCCCGCGCCGATTTGAACCGGGTGGACATTTCCGAGGAAGACCGGGCGCGGGCCTTTTGTCTGTCCTCCCATGCCTTGGGCAATGCAGAAAAACGGGATGTGCTTGATATTGTCTATGTGCGGCCCGAAACATTTGAGGTCGAAAAAACCATGCAGATTGCCGGGGAGATAGGGCGCATCAACGCCGGGCTTATGGCCGAGGGACGCAAATATCTGCTGGCGGGGCCGGGGCGCTGGGGAACGGCGGATCGCTGGCTGGGCATCCCGGTCGGATGGAACGACATCTGCGGGGTGGCGGCCATCGTCGAAACTTCTTCGGCCCAGCTGCGGGTCGAGCCGTCCCAGGGGTCCCATTTTTTCCACAACATCACGACCCTTGGTATCAATTATATAATGGTCTCGGGCAAGGAAGGCGAGCGCTTTGACTGGGAATGGCTGGAAGGCCAGGAAGTTGTGGCCAGGGACGAGCACGTGGTCCATGTGCGCCTGTCTGTGCCCCTGGTCATCAAGGTGGATGGCCGCACATCACGCTGCGCCATCACTCCCGGAGACTCCGGGAAGAGCCGGGAGAGTGCGGCTAGCGTTCCCGCGCCCCAGGCGCCGGGTTGCTGCAACCTGGATTCCGGGGGGACAGACGGGCCCGGGCGGTGCGCACTATGATGTCGGAGATGCGCCGGGACAGGCCGCTCTGCAGGCTCCAGCACTGATAGAAGTGGGGCACGCGCAGGGTTTCGCCGGGGGCGAGGTCGACCAGGTCGCCCCGTTCAAGATGTGGTGCGGCCAGGATGCGTGAAACCATGCCGTACGCGCCGCCTGCGAGGATGAGGCCCTGGAAGCTGATGTTGGAGGGCATGACGTGCACCGGTGGTTCGATGTCCTCGCCGAAGCGCTGCTTCAGGAATTCATGCTGCAGCGCGTCCTTGTGGCTGAAGATGACCATCGGGGCGGATCCAGCGGCTTCCCTGTCAAACCCTTGCGGACAGTGGCGTGTCCGGAACTCCGGCGTGGCCACGCAGAGGTATTCCATGTCCCCCAGGTCGTGGGTTGTCAGGCCTTGGAAGTTGGCCGGGGTCGAGGTGATGGCACCCTGAACCTCGCCCGAGCGCAGATAGGCATGGGTCACGGATTGATCGTCGACGACAAGGTCCAGGAGCACTTTTTCCCCGGCCAGAATGTCCCGCACGCTACGTGAGAACCAGGTGTCCAGACTGTCGGCGTTGACGGCCAGGGTTACGGAAACGAATTCCTCGGATTCCCTGGGGGCCAGTTCCTCGAACAGTGACTCCTCCAGCACGGCCAACTGGCGAAAATGGCGCAGCATGGCCATGCCTGCGGGTGTCGGCCTGACGGGCGCGGATCGCACCACCAGCATCTGGCCCACCTGATTCTCCAAGTGGCGGATGCGTTGGGAGACGGCGGACTGAGTCAGGAAGAGGGTCCGGGCGGCCTTCTCGAAGCTCTGTTCGGTGATGACCGCGGCCAGGGCCTGAAGCTGTTTGATGTCGAGCATTGATTTTTCTTATGATTCAGTAAAATTATTCGTTTTCCTTATTTGATATCCTCCCATATCTTCGGGCTCTGATTCTGACAAGGAGAACACCATGATCGCTACGCCGTTTCTGCAGGGTCTGGGCACGGGCGCCGGACTCATCATCGCCATAGGAGCCCAGAACGCCTTTGTTCTGAGCCGGGGTCTGGCCCGCAATCACCATCTCACAGTGGCTCTCATCTGCGCCGTGAGCGACGCCCTGCTTATCGCTCTGGGGCTTTCCGGAATGGGCGCGGTCCTGGCCGGAAGCGACTCATTGGCGCTTTGGGCCACATGGTTCGGCGCCGTGTTTCTTTTCTGGTATGGGCTGCGCTCCTTCCGCTCGGCCTTGCGTTCCGGAAGCCTCGCTCCCTCAGAGCGGATGCGCATGGGCCTTGGGGCCACGGTGGCCGCCACCCTGGCCGTGACCTACTTGAATCCCCATGTGTATCTGGACACCGTGCTGCTGCTCGGTTCCATCGGTGGTCGCTATCCGGTGGCGGAGCGATTTTCCTTTGGCGCGGGGGCGGCCACGGCCTCGCTGACCTGGTTTCTTGCGTTGGGCCTGGGCGCGCGCTTCCTGCTGCCCCTTTTTCGTCATCCCCGGTCCTGGGCCGTGCTCGATGTGCTGGTGGGCCTGACCATGTGGGGCGTGGCCGCGTCTTTGGTGATTCCAGCCTTCGCGGGCTGATTTTGGGGACCCTGAGGCCTTTACCCCGCCCGTTCACCCGGCTATCACCCTCCCATCGGAGGAACGATGGCCAAAAGTTACGATCCGCGCATGCACACCGCGGAACACATCCTGAATCAGACCATGGACCGGCTCTTTGCCTGCGGGCGCTGCTTTTCCGCGCACATCAATCCGGACAAGGCCAAGTGCGACTATCATTATGATCGCGATCTGACTGAGGCCGAGGCCCGGGACGTGGAGGCGCGGGTCAATGCCGTCATTGCCGCCGACCTGCCGGTTTTCGACGAAAACATGGCCCGGTCCGAAGCGCAGGCCCACTTCAATCTGGAACGCCTGCCCGACGGCGCGTCTCAAGATTTGCGCATCATCCGCATCGGAGATTACGACGCGTGTCCCTGCATCGGTGAACACGTGGACCAAACCTCCGTGCTCGGCGTGTTTCGGTTGACCACTCACTCCTTTGAGAACGGGGTACTCAGGCTGCGCTTCAAACTCGGGAAATCCGCCTGATCATGACCACGCTTCCCGCCCACGGCGGCAATATCCTCTCCATGGCCCGGACTCTTGGTTGCGCGGCGGAAGAGATTCTTGATTTTTCGGCCAACATCAATCCTCTGGGTCCGCCCGCGTGGCTGCGCCCCGTGGTGGCCCGGGCCATGAGCGGGATCGCCCATTACCCCGAGCCCCGCGCAGACGGCTTTCGCCGGATGGCTGCCGTGCGTATGGGGGTGGATTTGGACAATGTGGTGGCCGGCAACGGCTCGTCCGAACTGCTTTACGCGCTGCCCAGGGTCTGTGCCGCCAGGGGCCTTGGGCGCGCCGTGCTGCCCGTGCCCTGTTACGGGGATTATGAGCGGGCTTGCAAAGCCGCCGGGCTCCTCTGCGAACCCTTGATCCTGAGGTCAGAAGTCGATTTTTCCATGGATTGGGCAGGGCTCGCCGCCCGGTTGGACATCCCGGCCCTGGTCGTTCTGGGCCAGCCCGCCAATCCGGCCGGAACCCTGCTGGAACCGCAGCGCATCCTGGATCTGATCGACTGTCATCCGGCAAGTTTCTTTCTTGTGGACGAGGCCTTCGCCGATTTTGTCCCGCAGCTTTTACGGCTCGGCGCATTGATCCGTCCCAACCTGTTTGTTCTGCACTCCCTGACCAAATTCTTTGCCGTGCCCGGATTGCGTCTTGGTCTCGGGTACGGCGACGCCAGCGTATGCACGGCTATTTCCGCACTGCTGCCGGATTGGAGCGTCAATGCCCTGGCCCAGGCCGTGGGCGAGGAGGCCTTGCGCGATGGCGACTACGCCTGCCAGACCATGGCGGTGGTGGAAGAGTTGCGCGTCCGGCTTCACGAGGACCTTACGGGCGTCGGTCTGACCGTGTTTCCGGGTAGCGCCAACTATCTGCTCTGTCGCAGTGAAAAGTTAGATGCTTTCGCCTTGCAGGAGAAGCTGGCCAAGAGCCGTATCCTGATCCGCAACTGCGCCAATTATGCAGGCCTGGACGCCCGCTATTTCCGGGTGGCCGTGCGCAGCGCCGAGGAGAACGAGCGTCTGGTGCGGGCCCTTGCAGAAATTTTCGGGTCGGGCAGGCCTCGCCCCCAACCCGTGCGCAAAACTCCGGCCATCATGCTGCAAGGGCTCTCGTCCAACGCGGGCAAGTCGGTCCTGACGGCGGCCTTGTGCCGGATTTTCCTGCAGGACGGACTTTGCGTGGCTCCGTTCAAGGCCCAGAACATGTCGCTCAATTCTTTCGTCACTCGCAATGGCGGTGAAATGGGACGCGCCCAGGTCCTGCAGGCCCAGGCCTGTCGGCTGGAGCCGGACGTGCGCATGAATCCGGTGCTCCTGAAGCCCAATTCGGACACAGGCTCCCAGGTCATCGTGCTCGGCAAGCCCGTGGGTAACATGAGCGTGGGGCAGTATATCCGCTACAAGCCGCAAATTTTCGAGACCATCACGCGAGCCTACGATGATCTGTCCGCCTCGGCCCAGGTCATGGTGCTGGAGGGCGCGGGCAGTCCGGCCGAGGTCAACCTGAAGTCCCATGATGTGGTCAACATGCGCATGGCCCGCCATGCCGGGGCCAAGGTGCTGCTGGCTGGTGACATCGACCGGGGCGGAGTCTTCGCCTCGTTTGTCGGCACCATGGAGGTCATGGAGGAGTGGGAGCGGGCGCTGGTGGCCGGGTTCATCGTCAATCGCTTTCGAGGCAGGCAGGACTTGCTCACGGATGCTGTCGACTACGTGCGCCGTTTCACTGGCATCGAGACGTTGGGGGTGGTGCCGTTCCTGCAAAATCTCGGGCTGCCCGAAGAGGATTCGGTCAGTTTCAAGGAGGCCAGGCCGCGCGCAAAGAATGCCGAGTTGCGCATCGTGGCCGTGGATCTGCCTCATATCTCCAATTTCACGGACCTTGACGCACTCGGTCTGGAGCCGGACGTGGATTTGCGTATTGCCCGCGCACCTCAAGATCTGGCTGGGGCCGATGCCATCATTCTGCCGGGTTCGCGTAATGTGTTCGCGGATCTGAGTTATCTGTGGAGTTCGGGTCTGGCTCAGGCCGTCCTGGCCAGTAGGGCTGAAGTCGTAGGGGTATGTGGCGGGTTGCAGATGCTTGGGGCCGAAATCACGGATCCGGCCTGCGTCGAAAGCGGCGGGGCCTCGTCCAAGCCCCTTGGCCTTTTGCCCCTGGCTACGGAAATGGCCGTGGACAAGGTGCTGTGCCAGGCGCGGTGTCTTTTTCTGCCCACACGGGAAGAGGCGGTGGGGTATGAAATCCATCACGGGCAGACGCATGTGGTGGATGGACAGATTCATCCCGTCATGACCCGTGCGGACGGGGTCGTTATCGGCTGGGGCCGTGCGGACGGCATGGTCTGGGGCACGTATCTGCACGGAGTTTTTGATGCCGACGGTTTCCGTCGCTCCTTCCTGGATAGGCTGCGCCAGCGCAAAGGCCTTGCGCCCCTGAAAACGATCCAGGTGGCCTATGATCTCGAAGCCGCGCTGGATCGTCTGGCCGGTGTGGTGCGGGAGAATCTCGACATGGAGCGGATCTACCGTCTTCTGGACTGATGAGGCTGTCTTACCTGTCCTTCAACACGCGAAC
>CAXNFJ010000153.1:0-5514 GCA_964201165.1 Desulfomicrobium sp. | reverse complement strand
GATGTCCCGGTCCAGGAACTCGTCAAAATTGACGGTCTTGGCCATGGCGTCCACATCCACTTCCCGGCCGCGGGCGCACATGGAAACCAGATGCCGGGTTTTGAGACCGTGGATGGTCGGCGGGCGCTGAAAGGACATGCCAATGCCGAGCCGTGCCCGCTCGTAAACGGGCATGTTGGTGATATCGACACCCTTGAAGAGGATCTGCCCGCCGGTCACGGTATAGCCGCCGAAGCCCATGAGGGTCATGAGCAAGGTGGTTTTCCCGGATCCATTGGGGCCGAAGAGAATGAAAGTCTCTCCTTCGTCGATGTTCAGGTTGATCCCTTTCAAGACTTCCCGGTCACCGATACTGACATGCAGGTTTTGGATCTGAAGCATATGTCATCCTTGTGGTATGGAAGGCGTGGCGCCCCGCAGGGGCTGCAAAACAAGAACTTGCGCTTAATGGAGGCAGGGGCAAATGTCCAGCCGCCCTATTTCCAACCCTTCCAGGCTTCGGAACGGTAGCAGTAATAGCAGCGCGAATCGTCGCGAAAAAAACGCAGGAGAAGCATGCCGGCCACAAACCCACCAATATGCGCCCACCAGGCGACTCCCCCTCCGCCGGCCGGGGCCAACATCCCGGAAAAGACCTGGGTCATGAACCAGGCCCCCAGATAAAAGACCGCAGGCAGCTCAAAGACGAAGGGGATGATCAGGATGGGCAGGAAAGTGACCACCTTGGCATGGGGATACAGAAAAAAATAGGCGCCCATGACGCCGGCGATGGCTCCCGAAGCCCCCACCACCGGCACTGTGGAATCAGGGCTTGTCACCATGTGCATGCCAAGGGCGCACAGGCCGCACAGCATGTAAAAAAGAAGAAAACGCCACGGCCCCATCACGTCCTCAACGTTGTCGCCAAAAATCCATAGGCTCCACATGTTGGCGATGAGGTGCAGCCAACCCGAATGCAGGAACATATGCGTGCCCAACGGCAGGATCAGTCCCTCGGGGTATCCCTGCCACATGGCCCACTGCGGATTGAGATACCGGGCAGGCACCACTCCGAAGATGTGAAAGACCTTGAATTCCTCGGCGGGGCTGAGTCCAAGGCACCCCAAAAAAAAGAATATATTGAGAGCCAGCAGGATCCAGATCATGTAGGGCCGGTGCAGCGAAGGGATATTGTCGCGCAGGGGAAACATCGGTCAGTCCATTTCGTCAAAAGTGTCGGGGTGCTCAAAAAAAGCGCACAGAGCCTCCAGGCATCGCTCGGCGCGTCTGTGCAGCATGTCCCGCACAATCAGGATCAGGCCCCGGGAGCGGGACGCGAGCTCCGCCAGGGACCCGGAATTGTCGATGATGAAATGCGCCATGCGCACCTTCTTGTCCTGGGGCCACTGCCATGAATCGACCGTGGAGACGAGCTCCGAACTCCAGCCGCGCTCCATGAGCCGCGCATGGCGCAGCGCATCGGGGCAAAAGACCACGGCCAGCAGATCTACTTCCCCGGTCAATCCCGCTTCGCACAGGAGAGGAATTTCGGCCAGGGTCACCTCCTCGGCATGAGCGGCGCGGAATGCGAACAGAGCGTGGCGGACCAGGGGATGAATGAGCCGTTCCACCTCGCGCCGCAGACTCTCCGAAACGCTCATGGCGGCGCGAAGCCGCTCCTTGTCCACGCCTCCCTGGTCATGCGTGAAACGGGCTCCGAAATGATGCTCCAGAATGGCGCACCCCTCACCGCCTTTGGCGTAGGCTTCGGCCACCGTCCGGTCCGCGCAGAAAACAGGGATGCCCAGCTCCTCGGCCACCTGCCGCACAGTGGATTTGCCGCTTCCGGCAGCTCCGGTCAAACCGATGCACACGCGCTCCCGGCAAAGTTCATCCAGTACTTGAACAAAGTCGACCGGCGGAGGGCTGGAAAATTCCATGTCTTCCATGCTCAGAGGATGAGAGAAGCGCAGTTGCCAGGCATGCAACATCTGACGCGGAGCACGGGCGGCGGTGCCCTTGTCCGCGTAGACCCCGTCTCCCAGAAGCGGGTGGCCCAAGGCGGCCATATGCACCCGGATCTGATGGGTGCGGCCGGTCAGGATGCGCACCCGGATCAGGGACGCGCTCCTGTCGGGCGCGGACCAGAGCAGGGTATACCGGGTTTCGGCCGCACGCCCTCCGCGTTCGACCACGGCCATGCGGGTCTTGATGCTGGGATGCCGACCTATGGGCAGGGCGATGGTTCCGCTGGAGTCAGGGACGCCGGCCACCAGAGCCAGATACTCCTTGTACACCTGCCTGGAGGCGAAAGCCTGGGTCAAGTTCAGCCGTGCCGACTCGGACAAAGCCAGGACAATGAGGCCCGAGGTGTCCTTGTCCAGACGGTGCACTATTCCCGGACGCTCCCCGGACTGGGCCAGCAGGATCGGAAAATGATGTGCCACGCGATGCACCAGGGTGGGTTCAGTGACCGATGGAGCTGGATGAACGGTCAAGTCCGGGATCTTGTTCACCACCACCAAATGCTCATCGGCAAAAAGAACGTTCAAAGGGCCGTCGTCTGGAACGAGGGTCGAATCAGGATAATCCGGGGCGAGGGTCAAGATTTGTCCGGGCATGATCCGCGTCGCCGGCTTGGTGCAAACCTGCCCGTTGAGACGCGCCCGGCCCTCTCGAATCCAGGTTTGGACACGACTTCTGGCCACCCCCTCGTCCTCCAAACAGCTTTGCCAAAAAGCATCCAGCCGTTGCCCGCCATCCGGGGCTGTAACCGTTTCCACAAATTCCTGCATATGACTATCCCGGGTCGATCCGTCATCGTTCACGAGAGGAACAGAGACCGTAAAATATTTTGGGCATTCAAAAACATGATTTGAGTATTCGCCTTTCTCACTCCTGACAAATGAAAAGGCGGCCCCGCGAGGAGACCGCCTTGCAATGTTCAAGCAAGAAGAGAATAGCTTACTTCTTTTTGTAAACGCCCTTCAATTCGGCCAGAATGCGACGGTTTTCAGCGCGGCCTGCGTCAGTATCATTGCTGGCGATAGGCTTGCTCTCGCCATAACCGACAGCGGAGAACAGCTTGTCGTCCATGCCGAGCTTGTTGACCAGATAGTCACGCACGCTCTTGGCACGACGCTGCGACAGCTTCATGTTGTACTCGTCGGTGCCCACGGAATCGGTGTGCCCGGCGATTTCAACAACGGTGAAGGACTGCTGCTGTCTCATGTAGGAAGCGAACTCAGCCAGCGTCTCGTGATATTCAGGCTTGATGTCGGACTTGTCGAAGTCGAAGTTGACCTTGAGGGTCACAATATCGGCAACCGGGCAACCGGCGGCGTCGACAGCCAGACCCTTGATCGTGTCGGGACACTTGTCGATACAGTTGTTCACGCCATCGGCATCGTCGTCGAGAGCGCACGGATCAACCGGTGCGGCGGCGGCATCATAGAAAACGTCCTTGACGAACTTTTTCAGGGCGGCGTCATCGGCCACCTGCGCGGCGGATACACCGACACCGCAGGACTTCAGAGCCGTGATGTCATCCAGCAGGGCCTGATTGCCGTTCACGGTATCCGCGAAGCTGATGGTGTGGAAGCACACGCCGTATTTTTCGGACAGCGCTTTGGCGACGGGGAGGGAATCAGTGCCGGTGTTGTCACGGCCGTCGGACAGGATGATCACGGCATTGCGGCCCACTGCGCTTTTCAGAATGGGTTCAAGAGCGAGCAACCCTTCGCCCAGCGGAGTGGGATTGGCTCCGATCAGAGTCGGGACCTTGGCGATGGACGCGCCGTAAGAAGCAGAGGAATACGTCTGAAAGCCCTGCAGTTCCATGGCCGGAGCAGCGGTATTCAGGGCGCCCTGATAGCCAAGCTCAGGGATCATCGCATTCATGCGTTCCAGAATGGACTTGGCGATGACGATTTTTGTTTCCTTGGTCCCGACATACTTTTCGTCCATGGAGCCGGAGCGGTCCACCAAAACGATAAAGTTGTCGACCTTGCGCACATAGCTCTCCGCGGCAACCGCCACCGTCGCCGCGCACATTACCAACAAAAGACTCAACACTACCAATTTGTTCAATTTCATACGGTTAACTCCTCTACGTTGCTATTTCATCATAAAAAAGGGAACGGACTAACTCAAAATACGCTTACAACATCTTTAACCCTAATGCATCTTCCTGTCAAAGCAACAAACAAAAAAAGGGAAAACATTCCAGTCTCTGGCACTGAGGGCTTGACCCGCATCCACTCAGCGCCGACAATCATTATTATGGAGAACACTACACCCTCTCATTGGAATTTTCAACCAGTTGTTCTGCACCTAGACATGGATGCTTTTTTCACCTCCGTGGAGCAGGCTGACGATCCCTCGTTGCGTGATAAACCGGTGGTCATAGGGCAGTCCCTGCGCGGGGTGGCCTCGGCTGCGTCCTACGAGGCCAGAAAATACGGCATCCGCTCCGCCATGCCTATTGTCCAGGCCAAAAAACTATGCCCACATGCGGTGTTTCTTCCGGGCCGCATGTCCCGGTACAGGGAAGTCTCCGGACGCATTATGGAGATCATCCGCGACATCTGCCCAGTGATCGAACAGGCCTCCGTGGATGAGGCATATGCGGATATAAGCGGCACCGGCCGCATCTTCGGCCCGCCCGAAAACGTAGCCCGGCGGCTCAAGACTGAAATCCTGACCCAGACCGGCTTGACGTGTTCCATCGGCATCGCCCCCAACAAATTTCTGGCCAAGATCGCCTCCGACTGGAACAAGCCGGACGGCTTGACCCTCATCCACCCTCAGCACGTGAGCGCATTCCTGGAGACACTGCCCCTGGCGAAAATTCCCGGAGTTGGAGCGCACCTGCAACACGAACTGCAACGCATGGGCGTGACCACCATCCCTCATGTACTGGCCCGGCCCCGGGCATTCTGGATCAACACTCTGGGCAAGCGCGGCGCCTTTCTGCATGATCGTGCCCTGGGCATCGATCTCTCGCCCGTTGTTTCCGATACACAACCACAGTCGTGCAGCGCCGAGAACACCCTGGAAAAGGATACACTGGACCGGGTTCTGCTGGAGCGCTGGCTCCTGACGCAAGCCGAACGGATTGGCCGGGAGCTGCGGACCTTGAAGAAAAAAGGGCTGACCGTGACCCTGAA
Source organism: Desulfomicrobium sp. (assembly GCA_964201165.1). Classification (GTDB taxonomy): domain Bacteria; phylum Desulfobacterota; class Desulfovibrionia; order Desulfovibrionales; family Desulfomicrobiaceae; genus Desulfomicrobium. The sequence goes on along the minus strand of CAXNFJ010000153.1, from coordinate 367 downwards.
GATCAAATTCCACGATTTTTCGTCCATCACCCGCAATAAAACCCTGTCCCGGCCCACGGACATGACACAGGAAATTTTCAGCGCCGCGAGAGCGCTGCTGGCCAAGGAGAAACTGTCGCAGCCCGTGCGCCTCATCGGCACCGGCGTGTCCAATTTCCGACTTGTGCAGGGCGAGCTGCCCCTCGTGGTCGACGAGGGGCGCAAACGCAATCAGCTGCTGGACCACACCATGGACCGCATCAGGGACAAGTTCGGAAACAAGATCATCCAGCGGGCGGACATCGCGGCCAAGGAAACGGATGGAATCAACGACCTCTTGTCCTTGAAAAACCGTATTTCAGACGGACAATAATGCTTGCCAAAGAAG
>CAXNFJ010000152.1:0-5532 GCA_964201165.1 Desulfomicrobium sp. | reverse complement strand
CAGGCGGTGCTGGATCTGCTGGAAAGCGGAAGACTGGCGGCAGCCCGCGCGCATCTGGCCGGATTGGTCAGCCGGGACACGGAGGGGATGGATCAGGACGAGGTCTGCCGCGCTCTGGGCGAAACCCTGGCCGAAAATTTCAACGACGGGTTCGTGGCCCCTTTTTTCTGGCTGGCCCTCCTCGGTCCGGCGGCGTTGTGGGCCTACAAGGCCGTGAGCACCACGGACTCCATGTGGGGCTACCGCACGGAGCGTTTTGAGGAACTGGGCAAGGCCGGGGCGCGCGCCGATGACGTTCTGGCCTGGATTCCGGCCCGGCTGGCGGCCGTGACCATCTGGGTCGCGGGCTGGCTGCTGCTGCGCCCCGCGTCGTCGTGGAGCCTGATCGCGCGCGATGCCCGGACCATGGACAGCCCCAACGCGGGCTGGCCCATGAGCGCCGCGGCCCATGTGGCCGGGGTGAGCATGGGCGGTCCGACACGCTATTTCGGCACGCTCAAGAACAAGCCGCCGCTCGGACCGCAGGGCGTGCCGTGGTCCATGGACAGGATTCGGATCATGCGCCGGGTCCTTGTCCTCGCCGCCATGCTCGGGACCGGAATCCTGGCCGTCGCAGGCAGTTTCCTGGCCTGGTGGAGCCTGGGGTGAGGGCGAATTTCAAATGTGAAATCATTCCCCTTCCCATCTGCCCCATGTGCCGCTGGGCAGATCCAAAACACCCGCCCCGCCGCGCAGGAGCATTTCCCCACACGCCAGCTTTCCGGCCCCAAAGGTCTGCTCCAACAGGTTCTGCAACACGATGGGCGAAAAGCCCGGCGTGTGCGAGGTCAGGATGACGAAGAGGGGCGTGTCGCTCAAGACCTGCCGGACCAGCTCCAGGGTTTCCTGCACGTTCTTCTCGACCTTGTAGAGTTCCCCGCGCTTGCCCCGGCCAAAGGATGGCGGATCGAGGAGCACGCAGTCGTATTTGCGCCCGCGCCGCACTTCCCGCTTCAGAAAGGCGCTGACATCGTCCACGATGAAGCGGATGCCCGCGTCCTCCAGACCGTTCAGGGCCGCATTGCCGCGCGCCCATTCGACCATGCCCCTGGACGCGTCGAGGTGGCAGCATTCGGCGCCGGCCTGGGCCGCAGCCAGGGTCGCTCCGCCGGAGTAGGCGAAGAGGTTCAAAAACCGCGGCGCCTGCTCGCGCTTGCCGGCCGCGGCTCCGACCGTCCCGGCGATCCATTCCCACAGGTCCAGAGTCTCCGGAAAGATGCCCAAATGCCCGAAATCCGTGGTCGACAGACGCATGCGCACCCCGCGCGCCGTCACAACCCACTCCTCGGGCAGACGTTCCCGGCCATGCCAGTTCATCCCGTCCTTGCGGTCGAAGGAGGCGCTGGCGCTGTCCCAGAGTTCGGGCCGCCGGGGCTCCCAAACGGCCTGGGCGCAGGGCCGGGCCAGGATGACCGTGCCGAATCGTTCCAGTTTTTGTCCGTTGCCGCTGTCGAGCAGTTCGTAATCATCCTGTATATACATGGGCGCTCCATAAGCGAAAAAACCCTTCCGGGCGGGTGCCTGAAAGGGTTTGTGCGGTCGGTGGTGGGCGATACAGGATTTGAACCTGTGACTTCCACCGTGTGAAGGTGGCACTCTCACCGCTGAGTTAATCGCCCGAGGAAATGCGTTTAGCGCCGGGCCGTGTCTCCTGTCAAGAAATTCCCCGCAACTGATCCACCCGGCATCACAGATTTTTTTGCAGTTCCAGGAAGGCATGCCGCTCGGGTCCAAAATAACGGTCTCCGCTCATTCCGGTTATGTGCGCAAATCCGAGGCGGATCCAAAACCGCAGCGCGTTCCAATTTTTCAGCCCCACGCCCACCCGAACCTGATTCACGGGGCCAAGGCGAAGCACGCTCTCCAAACGCAGATAGGCCTCCCGACCCAGACCCGCGCCGTGGAATTCGGGATGCAGGAAAAGCTCGCCGACATAGGCGATCTTCGCGGCGGGATACCCCATGTACAGGCTCAAAAGGCCTATCGCCCGCTCTGAGCGGACATCACGCAGGATCATGTTGTGCAGCCCCGTCGGGGATACCTTGGGAGGCAGGTTGAGGCGGTGCACAAAACGGTGAGTCAGGACAAGGGGATCGTTTTCCCGCTCCAAAAGAAGCAGAAGTTCCCGATTTCCCTCGTACACCTCGACTATTTCCGGGGCATCGGCCTCGGTTGCGAGTTGGGCGAGAATGCGTGCGCTACGAAATGAAGAGGTCATAAAAAAAGGCGGCCCGAGGCCGCCCTAGTCTGCAAGTTCCTTGCTGCGCTTGGCGGCCGCCAGGACCGCCTGACTGAGCGCGAATTTGAAGCGGTGCTCGTCCAAGGCATTGAGCCCCGCGATGGTCGTCCCCCCGGGAGAAGTGACCATTTCCTTGAGCAGCGTCGGATGGGCGCCCTCACCCTCGGCCATGAGCGCCGAGCCCAGGACCAGGCCCGTGACCATGCGGGTGGCCTGAGCCCGGGTCAGACCCAGGGTCAGGCCCGCATCGATGAGTCCTTCCATGAAGGCAAAGACATAGGCCGGTCCGGAGCCGATGAGGCCGGTGTAGGCGTCAAAGAGCTTCTCGGGCAGCACGTGGGCCTGACCGATGGAGGAAAATGTGTCCAGGATGGTCTTCCGGCGGGCCTCATCCACAAGATGGTGGTCAAGACAGACGGCATACACGCCCTTGCCGACCATGGCCGGAGTGTTGGGCATGACCCGGACCACGGGGCAGATTTTTCCGGACCATTTGACCAGCTGGTCCAGGGTGATGCCGGCGGCGATGGAGACAAGGCACGTTTCGGGGTTCAAGGCCGCGGTCAGGTCGGTCAACACGTGGCGCATGACCTGCGGCTTGACGGCCAGCAGGACGTAATCCGCGTTCTTGACCAACTCCTGGGCGGACGGATGGATGGTCATGATGTCCGCGTTCTGGCGGCACATGCCCTCGTTGGGGTCAAAACCGTGCAGGGCGAACGCCCCGCCCGAGGCCAGCCCGCGAGCAATGGCCCCGCCCATATTTCCCAGCCCGATGAACCCGAAACGTTTCATTATCCCACCAGTTCCAATGCGTTGAAGAAGTAGCTGATTTCCACAGCCGCGGTATCCTGACCATCGGAACCGTGGCAGGAGTTCTTTTCGATGTCCAGCGCGTATTTCTTGCGGATGGTGCCTTCGGCGGCGTTATCCTTGTTGGTCGCGCCCATCAGGTCGCGGTACTTCTGCACGGCGTTGTCGCCTTCCAGGCACATGACCACACAGGGGCCGGAACACATGTACTCGACAAGACTGCCGAAAAAGGGACGCGCGCTGTGCACCGCATAAAAACCTTCGGCCTGGGCCTTGGTCAGCTGGATCAGTTTCATGCCCACAATACGCAATCCTGCGTTTTGGATCATGGCCATGATCTCACCCTGCAGATTGCGGGCGACGGCGTCGGGCTTGATGATGGAAAAGGTACGTTCCATAAATACTCCTCAATATGATTTTGGGGCCTCCTATCCTTTGAACGCGGGAAATTCAAGGAAAGGTTGCGCAAAACGCCTTGGTTGGTCACTCAAGTTGCTCTTTTGCAATTTAAGCGAAAATATGGTGGTCTCTTGTACCCTTGTTGTGTATCCCTTCCGGGAAGCCTTTGACATGAACGGAGGAAATCATGAGCAAAAAACGCCTTTATGAAATTATCTATGAAGTCAGCCGAACGGTGAATTCCAGCCTTGACCCGAGCGAGGTTTTGAGTCGCATCGCGGAGCAGGTGACCCAGGCCATGGGCGTCAAGGGGTGCTTTATCCGCCTCCTGGACCGCACCGGCAAGGTCTTGAAACCGGCGGCCTCTTTCGGCCTGAGCGAACGCTACGCCCAAAAAGGCGTGGTCGAGGTGGCCAAAAGCGGCTTGGACCGGGAAGCCTTTACCGGCAAGGTGGTCCAGATCGCGGATGCGAGCTCGGACCCCCGCTTTCAGTACGGGGCCGAAGCGGCCAAGGAAGGGCTGGTCTCGGTGCTGGTGGCGCCCTTGTTTGTGGAAGGGAGCCGGCCCATCGGCGTGCTCAGGGTCTACACCGGCGAGCGGCGGGAATTCGATGCCGAGGAGATCGGCTTTCTGCAGGCCATTGCCAACATTTCGGCCATCGCCATCGAGAATGCGCGCATGCACCAGACCCTGAAGCGCCAGATGGAACTGATCAACGCCTACGACTACCAGGTTTTTGAAGACTAGGGAGCATGATATGGGAAAAACACGCATAGGAATCAACGGCTTCGGACGCATCGGCCGCCAGGTGCTCAAAACCATCTGGCAACGTCACCGCGACACCCTGGAAGTCGTGGCCATCAACGATCTTTTTGATACGCAGACCAACGCCCATCTGCTGCGCCACGATACGTCCTACGGACATTTCGCGCCCGCCGTGGAGTCGGACGCCGACATCATCCGGGTGGGCGGCGAATGGGAAATCAAGAGCTTCGCCCAGCGCGACCCCAAGCTCATCCCCTGGCGCTCGTGCGCGGTGGACATCGTCATCGAATCCACGGGCATCTTCCGCACCGGCCCAACCGCGGGCCAGCATCTGGAGAGCGGCGCCAAAAAGGTCATCATCACCGCGCCCTCCAAGGACGAGGACCTGACCGTGGTCATCGGCGTGAACGAAGGCACGTACGATCCGGGCAAGCATCACATCGTCTCCAACGCCTCCTGCACCACCAACTGTCTGGCCCCGGCGGTCAAGGTCATGCACGAGAAATTCGGCGTGGCCAAGGGCGTGCTGACCACGGTCCATGCCTACACCAATGACCAGCGCATCCTCGACCTGCCGCACAAGGATCTGCGCCGGGCCCGGGCCGCGGCCTGCAACATGATCCCGACCTCCACCGGCGCGGCCCAGGCTGTGGCCAAGGTCATCCCCGAAATGGCCGGCCGCTTTGACGGATATTCGGTGCGCGTGCCCTTGCCGGCCGTTTCCCTGGTGGATTTCGTGGCCGTGCTGGAGCGCGACACCACGGCCGAGGAACTGAAAGCCGCGTTCAAGAACGCCGCCGAGAACGAGCTCAAGGGCATCCTTGGATATTCGGAGGAGGCCCTGGTCTCCTCGGATTTCATCGCCGACCCGCATTCGGGCATCGTGGACGCCGATTTCACCACGGTCCAGGCCGGAAACCTGGCCAAAGTGCTCATCTGGTACGACAACGAATGGGGCTATTCCTGCCGCGTGGCGGATCTGGCCCATCTCATGGCGCAAAAGGGCTTTTAGAGCGGTTGCGCCCGAGGCGTCCACGATCACACGTCGCACAGAAAGACAGGCTTTGGCCTGACTCGAACATCCCTGCCGAACCCGCTCGGCAGGGATGTTCGTTTTTCATGCCCGGGTCCGTTTCGAGGGCTCCTTTGCGCGCCTCCCCTCAGCCCTTGAAACAAGACCCATGTGGCCGTCCCCGCGCCCTGCCGCATCCTTTTGTGCAAAAAATGCGCAACATGCCCTTTACAAGCATGTTTTAGGCGTTAATTTGTGCCCGAT
>CAXNFJ010000151.1:0-5539 GCA_964201165.1 Desulfomicrobium sp. | reverse complement strand
GAAGGAACCGTGGGCCAGGAAGGACAGTCCGCCGGGGATGCCGAGAAATTCGATGGCGTTTTTCTCGTTCTTTTCATCCGGTACGACCAGAAGATACATGGGTGCGCCATCTTTATGGGTTTCCCACAGCGATTCCATGGCCGCAAGCTTGGCGGGCTGGATCTTGGTCACTTCCTGGGCGTGATGATGGCCCTGCACCGCGACCAGAACGGAGAAGACCAGCGCGAAGACCATGCCCAGCTTGAAGGAACGGGTGAAGAAGTCGATGTTCTGCTTTTTGAGCAGATGATAGGCGGACACGCCCATGAGGAAAAAGCCGGCCAGGGTGAAGGCGGCGCTCAGGGTGTGTATGTACTGCTGCCAGGCAAAGGGGTTCAGGATGACGGTGAAGAAATTGTCCAGTTCAGCCCGGCCGTTGCGCATCACGTAGCCCACCGGGTTTTGCATGAAGGCGTTGGCGATCAGGATCCACAGGGCCGACATGTTGGAGGCGATGGCTACCAGCCAGATGCAGGCCGCGTGCATTTTGGGGGAGAGTATGGTCCAGCCGAAGATCCAGGCCCCCAGAAAGGTGGACTCCAGGAAAAAGGATGTCGTCGCTTCGATGGCCAGGAGGGAGCCGAAGATATCACCCACATATTCGGAATAGCGGGACCAGTTGGTGCCGAACTGAAATTCCAGGGTGATGCCCGTGACCACGCCGAGCACAAAATTGATGACAAAGAGCTTGCCCCAGAATTTGGTCATCCGTTTGTACATCTCATCGCCGGTCCGCACGTACTTGGTTTCCATGATGGCCACCAGGATGGACAGACCAAGGGTCAGCGGGACGAAGATGAAATGAAACATGGTAGCCATGGCAAACTGGAGCCTGGATAACATGAGCACATCCATAGTGAGTCTCCTTAAGGTTTATGCGGGTGCTTGGCCCGTAATCCGGATTATGGCCTCTTCTGCCAGGGTCGTCAGGGTCGGTTCCAGGAGTTCTCGGTCGCGATACAGTTCGAGGACGGACAATTCCCCGGTCATGGTTTGCAGTCCCGGCAGGGCCGAAGAGAGGCCCAGGAGACCGCAGGTCCAGGCCGCCAGTCCACGGATGGTCGTATCGCAATCTCCGAGGGCGCAGAGCAGGTCGGGTTCGGCCTTCTCTGCGAGGTCGGGTCTGACCTGCGCCAGTCGGGCCACGCCCCAGACCGCGCCCCGGCGCAGGGGCGCGTGTTCCAGGTAGCAGTCCGGGCGGCAGTGATCCTCGTGGATGTACGCCAGGACGTGGTTGTGGAATTCGGTGGCCACGAGGGGGCTTTGGGTCATGATCTCGGCCATGGCCTCGGGCGCGCCCCAGCCGATGCCGCCGGATTCGTCGTTGAGGCTCCAGATGAAGCGGCGCATGATCACGCGCGCTTTTTCCGGAGTGCGGGCCGCCATGGCGCCGACCACCACCCCGAATCCCGTGACCGCATGCCAACGAATCCGTGGCGAGGAACTGCACAGGGCAGAGAAGAGCGGACCCACGGCCTGTTGACCCAGGTCCGCAAGATCCGGAAGCCCCGCCTCCCAGTCATCGCTGGCCAGGAGATCGAGGATGCGTCGTTTCACTTCTCTGCCGCGTGCCACATTCACGCGTTAGGCCTCGGCTTCCACTTTGGCCACGATGGCCTTGCCGACCTGCCGCCCAAGTTCCTTGCATTCGGCCAGCTTGGCATGGTCCGGCACGTTCTTGCACTTCACGCCGGGTTCGACCACTTCGACCTTGGCCGATTTGAGCCAGTCGGTCAGGACGTTGAGGGATTCCCCGCTCCAGCCGAAGGATGCGAAGGCCGCGCCGACGCGTCCCACAGGCCGCAGACCTTTCATGTAGGTCAAAAAGTCGGCCACAAGCGGCATGATGCCGTTGTTGTGGGTGGGGGAGCCGCAAATGATGCCCGTGGCGTCGGCCAGCGCACCCATGATGTCGGAGTGATGGTACTGCTTTAAGTGCATGATCCTGACCGCCACGCCTTCCTCCATAAGTCCCTCGGCGATGGCCTTGGCCATCTTCTCCGTGGAATGCCACATGGTGTCATAAACGATGATCGCTTTCTTGGTCGGTTTCTGATCGGCGTAGTCGCGATAGGCCTGCAGGATCAGCGGCACGTTGGAGCGCCAGATGATGCCGTGGTCCGGGGCGATCATGTCGATCTCAAGGCCGAGCTTGACGACCTCGTCGAGCACCGCCGTGACGCGCGGGGAGTAGGGCAGGATGATGTTGTGATAATAATGGGAGCTCTCGGCCATGAGCATGGCCAGGTCGATCTCATCGTCGAAGCGTTCGCTGGACGCGATGTTCTGCCCGAAGGCGTCATTGGACAGGAGCAGCTTGTCTTCGGGAAAATAGGAGAACATGGAGTCCGGCCAGTGCAGCATGCGGGTCTCCATGAACTGCACCGTGCGTTTGCCCAGGCTGATGGAGTCCCCGGTCTGGACCGGGTGATAGGGCCAGTCGGGCTGGTGAAAATGATCAAGGAGCATGCGGTGCCCCATTTTGGAACAGAAGACCTTTTCGGGTTGAATCTTTTCCATCAAAAAGGGCATGGCGCCGGAATGATCGGGTTCAATGTGGTTGCAGACGATGTAATCGATTTTTTCCAGAGGAATGATGGAGCGGATCTGGTGATACAGATCCATCTGGAATTTGGCCGGTACGGAGTCAAAGAGGGTGATCTTGTCGTCGATGACCAGATAGGCGTTGTATGTCGTTCCCTGGGGGGATTTGGAGTATCCGTGGAAATCGTGGATGTTCCAGTCAACTACTCCGACCCAGTAAATGTCTTTTTTGATTTCGGTAACGGGCATTGTTCTTCGTCCTTAATATGATGATTCCGCTCCGGGCGGGGGAAAACGATGCATAACAAAAAAGAGCCAGCCCAGGGTGCCCGGACTGGCTCTTGTGGGATCAGTTCTCTTTGGTGAAATCGGACTTGCCGGCGCCGCAGACAGGGCAGGACCAGTCATCGGGGATATCCTCGAATTTTGTGCCGGGGGCGACTCCGCCATCCGGATCACCTATCGCAGGATCGTACACATAGCCGCAAAGAGTGCATACATACTTGTCCATGATGATTATCTCCCTAGTTTTCGATTTTCCATTGTCCGTGCAGATTGCAGAATTCGCGCGCCGTGACCTTCTCGGCCTGGATGCAGAATTCGGCTTCCGGAGCCTGGCCGGGGCTTAAGTACTGGCGGTAAACCTTGTCACCGGCGATCAGTTCGATCCATTCGATGTAATGGGCGTCAAGCATGGGGTGAGCCACCTCGCCGACCACGACCTTGTAGCCGGTGGCCGTCTTGTGGATGACCGGAACATGCTTTTCCCTGGCGGCGTCCACAGTTCCTTCCACCTGGAGTTTCATGTTCTCGCCGCAGCACACCAGGGCGCCGCCTCCGCCGTGCATGACTTCAACAATATTGCCGCACAATTCACATTTATACACTTCAAGTCGCTGGGCCATTTCGTCTCCTTTGAGTTCTCCGAATGAATTTCAATAAAATCGGTAACAGAGAACGTCATACTGTTCCAGTTATTTTGACAATTGGGACATGTTTGCCATGAAAGGCGGGTTTATTGCTCGGGCTCATGGCGTTTCTGACACTGGGAGCATATGCCGGAAAACTCCAGAGAGACTCCGGTGATCTGGAAATCCGTGTGCAACCCGTTTTCGATTCCGGAAATGTCCGGCGCGTCGAAAATATCTCCCACCTTGCCACAGACATCGCAACGGATATGATGATGGGTCGAGATATCCCCATCAAACCGTTTTTGCCCAGCCGCGTTTTCCAGTTTGCGGACCAGCCCAAGAGAACTCAATACCTCCAGGTTGCGGTAGACCGTGCCCAGGCTGATGCGGGGCATTTTTTGCCGCACCATCCCATAGACTTCGTCAGCCGTGGGGTGCGTGGTGACGGACTTGAGTTCTTCCAGGATGATTCTGCGCTGATTGGTCAGGCGCATGTCTTTTCCGAGCAATTCTTTCATGGCGATACCTCGATCAAGATTTGATAATTGTTCCTATTAAAAAATGAAGGCAGCGTCAAGAAAAAGGCGGGGTTAGTTCAAGGTGGGCAAGGAATCGAGGAGGTTGAGAATCAATTGTTCTGAAATACCTCCCATGCAGGCGTTGTCCAGAGTGCATGCATCCTGGCCATGCAGGGAACAGGGTGCCTTGGCGCAGAGGCTTTGATGGATGACGTCAAAGGGGCCCGAGGGATAAAACCCCCATTCTTTGGTGGTGGGGCCGAACAGGGCGATGACCGGAGTGTCCACAGCCGTGGCCAAGTGCATGGGCCCGGAGTCGCCGGTGATGAGGCAGCGGCATAGGGAGAGCAGGGCCGAGGTGGCGCGCAGATCCGTGGCATTGGTCAGGTCGAGGGGGGATTCCGGGGAAAGCGGGTGGTCGTTGCGACCGAGAATCAGAACCTGCTGGCCTCTGGCTTCCAGGGCGCGGGTCAGATTTTTCCAGACTTCGGGGCGCGGGGTCTTGGCCGGATGGGTGGCATAGGGATGAATGGCGATGGGCCGGTTCAGCCCCAGGGAGGAAAGGAGCGTCCGGGCCTGAGCTGCTTCATCCGCATGCAGGAAAATGCGTGGGCGAAGCTCTGCCATTCCTCGGGTGGTCTCATCGAGCGCCAGGCTGTAGCGCTGGGGTATGTTCATGCGTCTGAGCCTGGCTGCGAAATACGGATGACCCGTGGCCAGAAAAAGGCGCCTGGTCAGGGAGTGTTTGGGATATTTCCGGATTGGTCCGGGCCACAGGCCGCGCAGGAGTAGGGTGCGCAGGTTCGCGTGCAGGTCGATGAGGGGCATGTGTCCGAATGTGCGGGCCAGATCGCGGCAAAATCGGAGCCAGCGCAGCCCGTGCAGGTCCTCCTCCCTGACCGGAATGACCCCGCGCACGGCGGGATGGTGTTTGAAAACCGGAGCCAGGGCGGGTTTGGTCAGCACCTGGAAGGTCAAGCCGGCCCGTTCATGCCAGGAGTTGAGCACGCCTGTGGTCAGGATGGCGTCGCCGAGGGCGCTCAGTCGCACGGTCAGGCATTCCTGATTGGTGAGGGGCAATGGCATGAGGCGGCTCCTAGCTGTCCGCGCCAAGCTCGGCATAGACCCGCATGAGGCTGGCCGAGGTGCGGGAGAGGTGAAAATTTTGGGCCTGGAGGACGCCCCGGGCAACCATGTCCCGGCGCAGGTTCCGGTCTCCCAGGACCGTGGCGAGAGCCCGTGCCAGTTCCGGCGCATCGCCCGGTGTGGTGTACAGGGCCGCGTCCCCTCCGGGTTCGGCAAAACAGGACCCGGTGGAGGTGATGACCGGCACCCGGCTGTTCAGAGCTTCGAGAATGGGAATGCCAAAGCCTTCACCTACGGACGGATACGCGAAGACCCGGGCCAGCTGGTACAGACCCGGCAGGTCGGCTGCCGGGACCTGGCCGAGAAAGCGGACCCGGGGGCCAAGACCCAGCTTCGCGGCCTGCTCGCGCAATGCGGTTTCCTGCGGACCTTTGCCCACGA
>CAXNFJ010000150.1:0-5569 GCA_964201165.1 Desulfomicrobium sp. | reverse complement strand
TGGCGCGGGCTCCTTTTCCGTCACACCCGCGGACTACGGCTCCTACCGCGTGCGCCTGACCGACCCGCAGGGCGGCGCCACTTCGGAAGTTGAATTCTACTGCGGCGGATGGGGCTACTCGCCTTGGGCGGTCAAGAATCCGGCCCGATTGGAACTGGTTACAGACAAGGCCGGATACCAGGCCGGGGAGACGGCCTCCATCCAGATCCGCTCACCCTTCGCGGGCAAGGCCCTGGTCACGGTCGAAGGCCGGGACGTGGAATATCATGAGGTCGTGGAGCTGACCGGGAACACCGGGCAGCTCCGCATCCCGGTCCGCGAGGAGTGGCAGCCCAATGTCCACATCACGGCCACCCTGGTCCGCAAGGGTACGGACATCCAGCCCGGCAGCCCGGGCCGTGCCTTCGGGGCCACGGCCCTGTTCGTCGACAGCCTGTCCAACAGGATGGATCTGCGCGTCGACGCACCGGCCGAGGTCAGGCCGCAAACCGAACTGCAGGTCCAGGTCCAGGCCGCGCCCCACGCACGGGTCACCGTGGCCGTGGTCGACGAGGGCATTTTGCAGCTGGCCGGGGGCAAGAACCCGGACCCCTTCGCCCATTTCTACGCCAAGCGGGCCCTTGATGTGATCAGCTACGACAACTTCGCCTTCATGTTCCCGCACCTGAGCACCGCCAGACCCCTGGCCGGCGGTGGCGACGACCTGGGCGGGGCTTCGTCGTTCATGCGCACCGAGGGCATTCGCCGGGTCAAGCCCGTGACCTTCTGGTCCGGCGTACTCACGGCGGGGCCCTCCGGAACCATCACCCACAGCATGCGCCTGCCCGATTTCCAGGGCGCGCTGCGCATCGTGGCCGTGGGCAACGAGGGCAAATCCTTCGGCACGGGCACAACCTTGACCCGGGTGCGCACGCCCCTGGTCCTGACTCCGACCCTGCCCCGCTTCCTCTCCCTGGGCGACGAGGTGCAGATCCCCCTGACCCTGCGCAACGACACCCCCGCAAGCGGGGAGTTCCGGATAGGCGCCACCGTGAGCGGACCGGCCACTCTCGGCACCCTGCCCGGGCCCCTGACCCTGGAGCCGGGCCAGCAAGGCACCGTCTACCTGCCCCTGCGCTGCGGCGAGGAGGAGGGCAAGGTCACTCTGGCCTTCACGGCCACAGGCGGGGGTGAAACGGCCACGGCCGGGGAGGATCTGGATCAGCGCTCGCCCCTGCCCGTGACCCGGATCATGGAATCCGGAGTGCTGGAAGGGGAATCGGGCACAATTGGCAGTCCGGTCCCGGACAGCCTGATACCGGGCACGGTCACGCGCACGGTCCGTCTGTCCACCCTGCCGCTCATGCGCTTTTCCGGACATCTGGAAAATCTGCTCGGCTATCCGTACGGCTGCGCCGAGCAGACCGTATCCAAGGCCTTCCCGTTGCTCTATTTCGGGGCCCTGGCCCGCGACCTCGCCCCCAAGCGCTTCAACGCCACGGGCCCGGCCGGATTGGTCCAGACCGCCATCCGCCGCCTGCAGACCATGCAGACCTCGTCCGGAGGTTACGGCTTCTGGCCGGGGGACAGCGAGGCGAACCCGTGGGTGTCGACCTATGTCTGCCACTTCCTGCTCGAAGCGCGTTTGGCCGGACACACCGTCTCCCCGCGCATGCTGGACGGAGCCTTGGGCTTCCTTGAATCCGTGTCGAATCCCGAGCCCGGCAGCACGGGGGAAAAGGTCGAACAGGCCGCCTACGCCCTCTATGTCCTGGCTCTGGGCAAGCGAGCGAACCTGGGCAGCCAGGACTATCTGCGCGCCACCTTCGACAAAACCCTGACCGGGGTGGCCCGGACCCTCCTGGCCGGAGCCTATCTGGAAAGCGGCAATCAGGGCGCTGGATTTGAACTCCTGCACACGGCCCCGGCCTTTGACGACTCGCGCCGGGACAGCGGCGCCAACCTCGGCTCGGGCCTGCGCGACAGGGCCTTGGTCGCCCTGCTCATGCTCGGGACCATGCCGGACGACCCGCTCCTGCCCGAACTCATGACCCGCGTCAGCGAGGATCTGAGCCGCAGCGCATGGTACTCGACCCAGGAAACGAGCCTGGCCTTCATGGCCCTGGGCAAGTACCTGTCCCGACTGGACGACGGCCGCCCCTTCGCGGGCACCTTGAGCTGGACCGAAAGCGCGCGGATCTTCCCGGAAACCAAGCTCTTCGTGGCCGAGGACATCCCCACCCTCGGCGCGTTCACCCTGACCAAAACCCCCGCCGACCGGGTCGTGTTCTCCACCGTGCTGACCTCGGGCACGCCCAAGGCCAGTTCGCACGTTGCCCGCGCCGAGGGCCTGGACGTGGAGCAGACCTTCCTGCGCGAGGACGGACAGCCCCTGGATCTGAACTCCGTGCGCCAGGGCGAACTGATCGTCATGAAGACCAGGGTCCGCAGCTCTTCCGGCCGAGTGGACAACGTGGTCGTGCAGAGCCTGCTGCCTGCGGGGCTGGAAGTGGAAAATCCGCGTCTGGCGACCACGGAGCAACTGGACTGGATGAAGGACGGCACGCTCCTCGAAGGGTACCAGGATCTGCGCGATGATCGCATCCTGGTCTTCACGGATCTTGCAGGGAGCGCCTGGAAAGTGCGCCACAGCGTGCTGCGGGCCGTGACGCCGGGATTCTTCGCCCTGCCCCCGGCCCAGGTCGAGGCCATGTACCATCCTAGCCTGCGCGCAAGCGGTCCCCTGGGCAGCATCCGCATCGTGCAGGATGCGCCGACTCCGTGAAGGCCACGCTTCGGATCGTGGCGGCGGGCATCCGCCGGGCCGTCACGATCCTGGTCCTGATCCTGATTCTTGGCGGCGCTCTGGGGCTCGCGCTGGACCGCCTCTTCCCCTTCCCCCTGGAGCGGCTTGAGCCCCCGCCCTCGACGCGCGTCCTGGACCGCGGTGGCAAACCGCTACGCTTCTTTCTGGCCGGGGACGGGATGTGGCGCTTCCCCCTGACTCTGGATGAGATCTCCCCTGACTTGATCACGGCCATGATCGATTCCGAAGACCGCCATTTTTACCGCCACCCCGGCATCAACCCCCTGTCCATTCTGCGCGCCCTGTGGAGCAACGCTCGTCACGGCCGGATCGTCAGCGGGGCCTCGACCATCCCCATGCAGGTCGCGCGCATGGCCGCCCCCGGCCCCCGCACCGTGGGGACCAAAGCCGTGGAGGCGTTTCGCGCCCTGCAGCTGTGCGGGCATTTTCCCAAGGACCGGATTCTGCAGTGGTACGTGAACCTCGCGCCCTTCGGCTCCAACGTGGTCGGAGTCGGGGCCGCGTCCTGGCATTATTTCGGCAAGGACCCGCGCACCCTGTCCCTGGGCGAAATCGCCCTGCTGTCCGTGCTGCCGCGCGCGCCGACCCGCTATAATCCGCTCACGAATCCAGGTGCCGCGCGCACGGTGCGCGACCGGGTCCTGGCGCGCTTCGCGGCTCACGGAGTCTTTGATCCAGCGCGCATCGCCGAAAGCAGGACCCGCCCCCTTTTGGCCTCCCGGTCGGCAGTCCCGCAGGGCGCACCCCATTTCAGCCAGTGGGTGCGCTCCCGACTGCCGGATCAGGGTGTCATTCGCAGCAGCCTGGATGCACGGGCGCAAGGCATTGTCGAAGCGCTCGTCAGCGGACGCATGGACAGCCTGCGCCGTGAAGCCATCGACAACGCGGCCGTGGTCGTGCTGGACATCCGCAGCCGCGAAGTCCTGGCCTATGTCGGCTCGGCCGATTTCTGGGACCCGTCGCGCCAGGGGCAGGTGGACAATGCCTTGTCCCGGCGTTCCCCCGGTTCGACCCTGAAGCCCTTGCTGTACGCCCTGGCCTTTGACCAGGGGCACCTCGTACCCGGCTCCATGCTGCTCGACGTGCCCACGGATTTCGCAGGCTACATGCCGGAAAACTATGGTCACAATTTTCAAGGGCTGATCAGCGCGCGCATGGCCCTGGCCACCTCCCTCAATGTGCCTGCCGCGCGCCTCCTGGCCCGCACCGGTCTGGTCCCTTTCCACGACCTGCTGCGCCGGGCGGGACTGTCCACCCTGGACGAGCCCGCGGTCCATTACGGTCTGCCCCTGGCCCTGGGCGGATGCGAGGTGCGGCTCCTGGAGCTGACCAATGCCTATGCCACCCTGGCCGCTGGCGGAGTGCATCAGCCTGTCCAGCCCCTTGCCGGAATGAAGGCACAGCAGGGCACGCAGATTCTGTCCCCCGAAGCGTCGTCCATGATTCTGGACATCCTGGCCATGACCAGGCGCCCCGACCTGCCCGACGCCTGGGAAGTCACCGTGGACACGCCCGCCGTGGCCTGGAAGACCGGCACCTCCTTTGGCCACCGCGACGCCTGGGCCATGGGCGTGAACCGCGATCTGGCCATCGGAGTCTGGGTCGGCAACCCGGACGGGTCCCAATGCAAGGACATATCAGGGGCGCGTCATGCAGGGCCCCTGCTCTTTGACCTCTTCCGGACCCTGTCTCCCGGCACCACCCAACTGCCCGGTTTTCCCGCACCCGGACTGCAGCGCATCCAGGTCTGCGCGACCAGCGGGGAACGGCCCGGCCCCCTGTGCCCTACGACGGTGAGCGCGGCCATCGCCGGCACCACAACGCTCCCGCTCTGCGGCATGCACAAGCGGATCTTCGTCGATCAGGACACGGGCCTGCGCCTGCTTGGGGATTGCCTGCTGGCCCGGCCATCACGACAGGAAACCGCCCTGGTCTGGCCCGCCGAACTGGTGGCCTACCGACGGGCGCAGGGATCATCCCTGCCCGGGCTGCCCCGTGTCCATCCGGACTGCCCGGACGTGCCCGAAGAGGCCGGACCGGTCATCCAGTCGCCTTCGCCCGACACGCCATACCTGGCCCGGCCCGAAGCACCGCCCGAATTCCAACGCCTGGCCCTGTCCGCCGCTCCATCAGCTGGCGCGCAGCTCCATTTTTGGTACGTGGACGGGCGTTATGTGGGCCGGGAGCCACCCGAAACCCCATACTTCATTCCCCTCGAGCACGGGCTCCATAAAGTCATGGTCACCGACGACCTGGGCCGCAGCGCCACAACCTCCTACACGGTGCGGCCGCCCAAGGCCGATCTTGGCAGCCGGGTCCGCCCCTGATAGGCAGGGGCAACCCGGAGGCTCCATGCCCATCAAGCTGCATCTCGTCTTTCAGGACCGCGTCGGCATTGTCGCCGATCTGTCCCGGCGCATCGCCGACCGCATGTTCAACATCGTGGCCATGGAAGTGGACCGCGTGGCCGATCTCGCCCATGTCTATGTGGAAGCCGAAAACCGGCAGGTCGAAACCGTATCCCCCGACCTCCTGCAGACCCTGGGCGACATCCCCGGCCTGCTCTCGTCACGACCCATCGACACCCTGCCCCAGGAGGAACAGGCCCAACGGCTGCGCGTGGTGCTGGACAACATCGCCAATTGGGTCATCGCCGTGGACACGGAAGGACGGATCACGACCATCAACAAGGTGGCCTGCGAAATTCTGGGGCTGGAACACGATGAAATTCTGGGACGTGACCTGCGCGAACTCAATCTTAAC